>JAIWDV010000196.1:0-4095 GCA_048632525.1 Bacteroidales bacterium
TAATGTATGTTTCGCGCAGTTAGATTATAACCACCTTAATTGACTTGTTTTTTTCCTTTTCCAGCACATTATTTCTAAATAGGAAGAAAAAAGCAAGAAGGAGGTTCTAACATGCGTGAGAATCCCAACGATCCTGCCTCCAAAAACCTACCCCTACCTGACATACCCACTCTGGTTCACAGTTGTCTGAAAGCCGAAAAGGATCGAAACCTTTCAGACAATTCCATGAAGGAGCTTCGGCGGTATCTGAATGAATTTTCAGCATATTGTCAATCTCAGGGTATCAGTTCCGCTGAAGAGCTGACACCCTCATTTCTAAAAGCCTATGCCGACCATCGGTGTATGGATGACAAACCCACGCTCAAAAAAGCCGTGGTCTGGTCCCTGCGAAAGTTTGGCAAATATCTCGCCTTGCTCCAAGTTGTTAATAAAGACCCTGCCCAGAACCTTCGGCATCCGAAATTTCACCCCCGCTCAGAGCTGCCCGAATATCTCACCAAAAAAGAACTCCGCAGACTTTTGGAATACTCGGCGCTTCACCTGGAATCAAGGGATTTTGCAATCCTCAGCCTCATGGCCTCCACAGGGCTTCGGCCCAATGAAGTGGTCCATTTGAAGCGAAGCGATGCACGCATTAGGGAACGTCTGCTTGATGTCCCTGTAAAAGGAGGCTGGATAAAAAAGACCCCTTTGAGCAGTTCCATGGCCGTTATTTTACAAGATTATCTGATGACCAGAAATGACGAATGCAACAGCCTGTTTGTGAATGGAAAAGCACGGTCTGTGTCTGTAAGTTGGCTGCAACGGCTGGTAAAGACAACAGGGGAACAGGCGGGATTGCCCTGTTCCCTTACCTGCAATCATCTTCGCCATACCTTTGCCACCTATGCGGCAGATCAGCACGGCAAGGTGATCACCAAGGCACTGATGGGCCACCAGCGTCTGGCAACCACAGAGGTCTATACCCATTTGAGCCCCTGCCATTTTAAGTCCATCATGAAACTCCATCCCTACCAAATTAATGAAGAAAGGAGCCGGCTATGAACGATGGTATCCTCTCTGAATATCTTGGCTATCTTAAGCGGATGTGCGGCTTTAGCATTCGTACCCTGAAGCGGCACGAACGGATCTGCACTATTTGGCAGGACTTCCTTGCTGAGAAAAATAAGAAACTGCTGGAAGCAATTCCGGTTGACTTCCTCGACTTTATCGAACTCCGGCACCGGCAGGTAAACAATGCGACCATAGCCAGTGAGCTCTGTGTTCTGCGTACTCTATATGCTTATCTCTATGATTTTGAGCAAATATCCTTGAACCCGGCGGCATCCATACCGGAGCTCATCTGTGAGCCGCCCGCCGAAAAAAGCTGGCTCACGGTTGCGGAGTGTTTTCAGTTTCTGGAGGCATTCGATGTCTCTAATCCTATTGGCCTTCGCGACTATACGATCACCGCCCTTTTGTGGTCCACGGGGCTGCGGAGCGGTGAGCTCTGCGCCCTTAACTGGCGGGATATCGACCTGGAGGATGGGGCGCTGATGGTCCGTAAGGGCAAAGGAGGGAAACAACGGCAGATCTTTTTAAATGACCGGGTGCGGGATGATCTGCTCCATTATCGCCGTCAAATGGGGGGCGGAGCATATGATCCGGTCTTTTACGCCTTTTCCCAAAACGCATCGAGTAAGGATAAACATGCCCGGCTCAGCCAGTCCCGCCTGGTTGAAATCATCCGGGAACACGGCAAGAGAGCAGGGATTGAAAAACCGGTCAATCCCCTGACTTTCCGGCATTGCTTCTCCACCCATATGTATGAAGCAGGCGTTGGGATTGCCGACATCAAGGAAATGCTTGGGCATGACGATGAGACCGAGACAACGATTTATATCCATATCAGCATTGATGCAGTAAAGCGTTTTCTCAAAAAGCACATTGCCAATTCAAATTAAAGGGAGGTCTCAAGTGGGCGTAGCAATCTCGTTGACAGATTTTGACTGGCATCGTGAAGAGTACTGCAAGCTGCGGATGGGAATCCTTAATCACCAACCATCCGGCGTACAGGCCAATGAACGGGACCTGAACCTCTTCTCCCAATATTTCCATGAACAAGACATTAGGAATATTACGGGTGAAGGGATTCTGTACTTCCTTACCTGGCTGCGTGAAGAGCGGGACAACCACGCCGGTTCCATCAATCGTAAGGAGTCTTCCCTCAGAAGTTATCTAAAATATCTCCGCTTTTCCCAGGTGAATGGCGCGGACCAGTTTCCCGTCGAAAGTCTACCCAGGGCAAGGGAACCCTACAACGGGCCGGTAGAAGCCCTGGCGCCTGAAGAGGTAGCCAGGCTTCTTGGCGCCATTGACAGAAACAGTGTCCTTGGATTCAGGGATTTTTTCCTCTACACCATGCTCTACCGGCTGGGGCTTCGCATCGGCGAGGCGGTGCATATCGATATAAAAGACATCGACCTTGAAAAAGAAATCCTGCTCATCCATGGCAAGGGAAGGCGCAAGAGAAAACTGCCGCTTCTTCCGGACCTCATGGAGCTGCTTGACACATGGCTCATCTATCGCAGCAGGCTCTGCAATGCGGACCGGCTTGATGCCCTGTTCATCTCCAAGAAAGGCAACCGGCTTTCTATACGAACCGCCCAGGATAACCTGAAAAAACTTGTAGCCAAGGCCGGACCGTTCAGCATTGAAAAAGTGACACCCCATAGTCTGAGACATGCCTTCGCCACCCATGCCATTGAAGGTGAACAGGATATCATCGTGCTCAAGGCCATCTTGGGACATGCATCGAGCAAGAGCACCGAGATGTATTGTCATCCATCCATGCGGACCCTAAAAAAGGCCATAACTAACCATATCGCTTCAGAAATTTTAGAAAAACTTATCAGGGAGAACCGGATCGCATTCAGGATACAGCAACAACAAGATACCTCATAATTGCCGGGGAGGCTGGCTAAAAGATAACAGGAGAGGTACGTCCTCAAGAACACAGGAGTATCAGCAATGGAGCTCATCTTTGACAAATTGAACCGCTTTTTCTCCGGCAAATGGCAGATTGCTATCCTGGACTTGCAGGCTGGACGATGGGTCTTGAGGCCCAAAACCAGCTATATTCCTTATTTGAAGGCTGAAAATGCCAATGGCAGACATATACTCATCCGTCCACCACCGGAAAAGGAACTGTACTATCTTCTGGCCGATGACCTTACCTGGCGATTAATCCGGGGCCACCATAAATATCCTGATGGCACATGGAGGCACGGAAGAATGGTTGTCGAAACTTCGCCTGCCAACTACCAGGTATGGATACGGTCATCAAGGCCCCTGTCTCTGGAGGAAAAAAGGTATTGGCTGAAAGAACTCCGCAGCGATCCAGGCGCTGATCCAAGGCACCGGTGGGGACGATGCCCCGGTTTTCGGAACAGGAAAGAGAAGCATCGCGATTGCCAGGGAGGTTATCCTCTCTCCCGGCTTATCTGGATTGATTGGAAACGGAATGCTGATATTCCGCCTTCCAATAATATGACCCCTGACAATGTCTCTGCCTTTTCCCCTAAACCCCTTGGGGGTGTGTGTCATAATAAAAATATTTCCCGGAAAGACTATGAACGTAGGGATGAATCAGCAACAGATTTCTCATACGCCATGGCCCTGATGAGAAGAAGATTTACCGATGAAGAGATCAGAAAATGTCTCATTTCTGAACGTCGTGACTGGAAAAACCACCAGGGAGAGAAAAGAATGAATGCCTATCTTGAGAGAACAATAGCGAAAGCAAGAGCTATTGTTCAAAATTCTTAGGAATTAATTCGAGAATGAGATTGATCAAAGCAAGTCAAATGTCACCTAACCTAATTTTTAACTGCGCGGTTCGATTAGATCCAGGATTCGCTATAGGTGAGAGTTCCGCCGGACCTTTTGCAGGAGCTGTTACAGGCTCAATAGGGAATCTGCGCCTTATAGACATCAAAATGTTCAACTAGCTGTTTTTAAAAAAGAAATTTTTTAGCTTGACAGGGGGAACATAGGATGTCCCAAAATCTTTTTTGTGCTATATTTAACGATATTTCAAGCTGGTAGACGTAACAA
>JAIWDV010000197.1:0-4093 GCA_048632525.1 Bacteroidales bacterium
TGATGTCTTTCTTGTCACAAGTTTCCCTCTTTCAAATCAGACTGTGATGGTTCAGCAACTCTATCCTATTGGCCCGTAACGCACAAGGCCTATGACACGTTGACAATTCCTGTCTTATTCCTGTATTCCTGATCCCATGAAAAAATCTGCTCTCCCTTTTATAGAAACATTTAAAAATTTCCTGCCCCTCAAACAATACTTTGTCCAGAACCGCTGGGCAATCGCCCTGGGACTGATGTGCCTGCTTATTGTGGACTTCCTTCAACTCCTTATACCCCTTGTCATCAAAAAGGCCATTGACATCTTAACAATGAAAACCGCCACGGCCCAGATTCTTATTCAGCAGGGTATGATTATTCTGGGTTTGGCCCTCATGATTGCTATTTTTCGTTATGTATGGCGTTATTTTTTGTTGGGACATTCCAGGAAGGTTGAGGAAGCCCTGAGAAATCGCATATACGGGCACCTGCAAACCCTCTCACTTTCCTTCTATCATAAGACCAAAACCGGAGACTTGATGGCCAGGGCCATTAATGACATTAACGCTATCCGAATGGCCACCGGCATGGGCCTGGTTGCCCTGACCGACGGTATTGTGCTGGGAATAGCTGCCATCGGGTTCATGCTGTCTATCAATGCAAGACTAACCCTTTTTGCACTTATCCCCGCACCCATCATAATTGTACTCACCAGGATTCTCACACGGCGCATGTCTACCGGTTTTGAGAATGCTCAGAAGACGTTTGCTGATCTCACCGAGCGAGCCCGTGAAGTATTTGCCGGAATCCGGGTTATCAAGGCCTATAACAGGGAGTCCTGGGCACATCAAAATATAGAGGAGGAAGGACAGCGGTATATCTCCGTAAACATGGGGCTGGCCAAAACCCTTGCCTTCTTCTTTCCCATGATGGTCATTTTTACCAATATTGGCCTTGCGATTGTCATCTGGTTGGGGGGCCGACTGACTATCCTGGGTAATATCACAACCGGGGATTTTGTTGCCTTCATCAGCTACCTTAACCTCCTCACCTGGCCCATGATGGCCATGGGATGGGTTACAAATCTTGTACAAAGGGGCTCGGCCTCAATGCGCAGGATTAACGGCATCCTCGAAGAACTTCCAGAGATCAGAGATTCAGCACAATCGATACATATTCCTCAAATCAGAGGGAAAATCGAAATTAAAGGCCTTTCTTTCACCCATCCCGGGCAGTCATTTTACGCCCTGAAAGATATTCATCTAAAAATTGAGGCCGGGGATACAATAGCTGTTGTCGGGCGGGTTGGTGCCGGGAAGACTACTTTGCTGCAAACCATAACTCGCCTTTTGGATGCGCCAGCCGGGACCATTTTCGTTGATGGGTGGAATGTCCGGCAAATCCCCCTGCAAACGTTGAGGAAAAACATCGGCTTTGTCACCCAGGAGGTCTTTATTTTTTCTGATACTATCCGTAACAATGTCCTGTTCGGCAGGACCGGTGTATCCCAGGACCACCTGGAGACGGTTTTGCGTGCCGCCGATATCTTTGAAGACATAAAAAATCTTGAAAAAGGATTGGACACATTCCTCGGGGAACGGGGAAGCACGCTCTCAGGGGGCCAAAGGCAACGGCTGACTATTGCCCGGGCCCTGATACTGGATCCGCCCATTCTGATCCTGGATGATGCCCTCTCCATGGTGGATACGCGTACTGAAGAAAGAATCCTGAACCAGGTTCTTAGTTTGAGACGAAACAAAACCAACCTGATTGTCTCCCACAGGATTTCTACAATCAGTCGGGCAGAACGGATTGCCGTGCTTGAGCGTGGTGAACTTGTGGAACTGGGGACCCACGAAAATCTTCTGAAAAAGGGTGGAATATACACAACCCTCTATGAAAAGCAGGTTATCGCAGAGGAATTAGAGATAGGAGTCTAAGTTTTATGTTTGGGGAATACGGATACATGGAGGAAGGGCAATTAGGGAAGCCCTATAACTTCAAGCTGCTGAAGAGACTGTCGAAATATGCTTTTCCATACAGAAAAACAGTTTTAACGGCCCTTTTCCTTACCATCCTGATCACTCTTTTTGAACTGGCTATTCCCTATCTAACCAAGATTGCCATTGACAGGTACGTCCTCTCTTCCTGGTACCGTATGGATATAGGCGGATTAAAGGGTAGTGAGGCCAAAGACTTCATGAAAAAGTATGGCCATTTACTGCGGAAAAGCAAGGACAGGTCTCAGTGTTTCATTGACAACCTGGATCTGAAAAACCTGGATCCCGCTGATCTCCATGACTACAAGACCAGGAAAATCCTCACGTCGGAGCGGTTATACAGGATCGGGTCTGAAGTAGGGGCAGAAAGTATACTTGAAAAAAAAATAAAAGCCATTCATGAACTTGATGACGGCTCCAAACTGATCCCATACGAGCTGCTCAACAGTTTTTCAAAAAAAGATATCCTGAAGATCAGAATCGCTGATGTGCGAGGAGTTGCACTGGTATCCCTCATATTAATCCTTTTCCTTGTCTTCGCGTTCGTGCTCAGTTTTGGAGAATACTACCTCCTGGAATTCACCGGTCAGCATATGATGCAGGATATTCGTCTCAAGCTCTTCCGGAGAATGCAATCTCAAGCAGTGCGTTTCTTCGAGCGACATCCTGTAGGTCGCTTAGTCACACGCGTGACAAATGATATCGAAAACCTCAACGAAATGTTCCGATCAGTCTTCATTACGGTCTTCAAGGACTTTTTTCTCTTAATAGGTATCCTTGCGGTCCTCCTCTACCTCAACTGGCGCCTGGCCCTGGTTTCCTTTGTCCTCCTTCCATTCATCTTTGGACTCACATTACTTTTCAGCACACTGGCGAGAGAGGCTTTCAGGGAGCTTCGAGCCACGGTGGCAAAAATAAATGCCTTTCTTCAGGAGCGCATTACCGGGATGCGTGTGATTCAGCTCTTTGCAAGGGAAAAATTCCAGATGGATGCTTTTGCCCGCATTAATCATGAAAATTATCTGGCCGGCATGAAGCAGATTCGCGTGTTCGCCATCTTTATGCCGGTCATGGAACTATTCTCTTCATTTGCCGTTGCCCTGATTATCTGGTATGGAGGCGGAAAAGTTATTTCGGACCAGCTTTCCCTGGGGTCCCTGGTTGCATTTATCGGTTATATCCAGATGTTCTTCAAGCCCATCCGGGACATATCTGAAAAGTACAACATCATGCAGTCGGCCATGGCCTCAACCGAACGTATTTTTGAGTTTATGGATTCCAAAGAAGAGATCCCGGACCCTGAACATCCCGTAGCCCCGCCAAAAGTGAAAGGGCGACTTACTTTCAAACATATATCGTTTGCCTATGAGAAGGCCAATCCAGTACTCCATGATATATCTTTTGAGGTGAAGCCGGGGGAAACGGTTGCCATTGTAGGGGCCACAGGGTCGGGCAAGACCACATTGGTGAGCCTGGCCGAACGATTCTACGATCCGGATGAGGGGGCAGTGTTTCTGGATGGTGTGGATCTCAGAAAATGGTCAAAAAGCGAACTCCGAAAGAATATCAGCCTTGTCATGCAGGATGTCTTTATTTTTTCAGGAAACCTGGGGGAGAATATATCTTTAGGCCGCAAAGATATAGATGTAAGATCACTTGAATCAGCAGCAAGGGAGGCCAATGCGCTTTCCTTTATTGAGAGGCTCCCCAGCGGCTTTCAGCAGGATATCGGTGAAGGGGGATACACCCTTTCAGCCGGGGAGCGGCAGCTTTTGTCCTTTGCCAGGGCCCTGGCAGCCAACCCTCGAGTACTCATCCTTGACGAGGCCACTTCAAATGTCGATCCGGAAACAGAACGTCTCATCCAAAAGGCTATTTCACAGATGGCTGCCAGGAGAACCACACTAATTGTGGCCCACAGGCTCTCCACCATTAGAAATGCGGATCGTATCCTGGTAATGCACCACGGCCGAATCGTGGAGCAGGGTACGCATGAGGAACTCATGAGCTTAGGCCATGTCTATTATAAGCTCAATATGCTGAGGGAAAAATAATTACTCAGGTTGTCAGGTTCAGAAAAAACTCATCAAGCTCGCTTTAGAAAATCCTGATACG
>JAIWDV010000198.1:0-4075 GCA_048632525.1 Bacteroidales bacterium
GTCTTTGACAGATCTCACCGATATATTACCTTTTTTGAAAAAATCCGGCACCGAAGGATCATACCTGGAACCAAAAGAACTTTTGTGTATTCTCAGACTTGCTCAGGCATGCCAGCAGTCGAAAAAATATCTTGAATCCCATCGATCTCTGTGTCCGAGGATGTATGACATTGTAAGGTATATGCCGAGTTGTGAGGCCCTGGTGAAAACATTGAAGGATGCGATTTCCGCGACCGGTGGACTAAAGGATTCGGCAAGTCCTGCCTTAAAAAAGATCAGAGGGAAAAAGACCCGGCTAAGGTTAGATCTCCAGAAAAAATTGCAAAAAATTCAAAAATTGTCGGGCGTCTATGATGACAGGCAAGATCATTTAGTGACGGTTCGTGAAGGACGATATGTGATCGCATTGAGAACCGATCAAAAGTCACGCATTGAGGGGATCGTTCATGACTATTCTCAAACCCGGGTCACCTGCTTTCTTGAGCCGATCGAAGTGATCACGGACAATAACCGAATGGCTGAGCTGAGGCATGAAGAAAAGGCTGAGGAACATCGCATATTAATCAATTTAACCGGGATGGTAAGAGATTTGGCCTCCGAGTTGGAATTTTTTCAGTCCCTGATCGGCAGGCTTGATGGACTTTATGCCAGGGCAAGATTCAGCGAAAGGCTGTCGTGTGTGATGCCGGAAATCGGCGACAAGAATCGCGTCGAACTGAAAAAGGCCAGAAACCCGATTCTTCAGGCCATGGCCTTGAATAGCAAAGATAAGGGTGAAAAGGTGGACGAACCTGTCCCTGTAGATATCCTGATGGATGACCAGCATAATATATTGATCATTTCAGGGCCTAACAGGGGAGGGAAAACAGTGACCCTCAAGACACTTGGTCTAATGGGCCTCATGACTCAATCCGGTATCCATATCCCGGTAGAGGAAGGGAGCCATATGCCCATTTTCGATGAAATCATGGCGGATATCGGGGATGATCAGGACATCCAGACCGGCCTAAGCACCTTTTCAGCTCATGCAGCCCATTTGAGCCACATTGTAAAACATGCGGGTCAAAAAAGCCTTATTATTATTGACGAACCAGGAATGGGAACTGATCCGGATGAAGGAGTAGCGCTTGCCATGTCAGCCCTGGACTTTCTTTCCGGACAGGGGACCCTTGCTGCTGTTTCTACTCATTTAAATCGACTGAAATCATACGGGTTGCTGAATGAGCGGGTCACTAACGCCAGTGTTGAATTCGATGCGGAAAAGAATCGTCCCACCTTCAGGCTAAGGTATGGATCTCCCGGGATTAGCCATGGCTTCGAAGTTGCCGAAGAAATGGGGATGCCTCTCAATATCCTTGACCGGGCAAGGACATATCTTGATCAGGACGAAGTCCGCTTGAATCGGCTCATAGACAAGTTAAATGCTCTGATGACCGAGACTACCCGCGAAAAGGCAGAGGTTGAGGACGTCAAGAGAAAGTATTATGCCACCACAAGAAAAATTAAAGAACGGCTCATTACTCTCGAGGCCGAGAAAAAAACCTTGTTGGAAGCAAAGCGGGTGGAGGCGGAAGACGTTATTAGAGAGGCAAAGGAGGAACTGAAACAGGCCATTAATCTGTTAAAAATGAAAAAAGAGTCAGCCCAGGCCTATGTGACCGAAGAGTATGCCAGGATTAGTCGTGAATTAATGGACCATCTTGAACAGGGACCTGATGAAGGGGGGCATTCTAAGCTCAAGGAGGTAAAAGAGGGTCAGTGGGTCTATCACAGGGGGCTGAAGAAGAAAGGGATCATCCAGTCAATAGATCTTGCAGGCGGGCGAGCCCTGGTGATGCTTGGAAAGGTAAAGGTATCAGCGGATATTCATGATCTGGAAATTGTTAAAGAGGACCGGAAATACGCTTTGAATAAAGGCGGCCGATCTGCATCCTGGGACCTGAAGGATTCCCCGGCAAGGGAATTGAATGTAATTGGATACAGGGTTGATGATGCCATCCCTCTGATTGACAAAACAATTGATCGGGCCTTGGTGGGTGGCCAGATGTCCCTTAGGATCATTCACGGATTCGGGACCGGAAGGTTGAGAGAGGCAATCCGATCGCATTTGAAAGGCATCCCCTTCGTCAAGGGATTTTCCAGCGCTGATCCGAAAGTTGGAGGTGGCGCAATAACGATCGTTGAATTATCTTAAAAATTATGGTTTTCCATCAATCTGCCAAGGAAGAAATAAGAAGAGCTGCCGATATCGTGGAGCTGGTGGGTCAATTTGTGCAACTCAAGAAAGCGGGGCGAAACTTTGTTGGTCTTTGCCCCTTCCATGCTGAAAAGGACCCTTCCTTCACAGTAAATCCTGAAAGGCAGACGTTTCATTGTTTCGGATGTAAAAAAGGAGGAGATATTTTCGCCTTTTGGATGGAATACCATAGCGCCACCTTTCCGGAGGCACTGCGAGATCTGGCTGAAAGATATAGTGTGACGATCTCGGATAGCTTTGACCCTTCTGCAGGAAAAGAAAAGGCGGCTCAAAAGAAGACCTTATTTAAAATAAATGAAAAAGCCACAGCCTATTTTGAAAAGGCTCTAAACCAGTCATCTAAAGGGAACGCTGGCAGGGATTACCTGAATGACAGATCTATTTCCAAGGAGACTATCATTGAATTCCGCCTCGGCTATGCGCCGGATGAGTGGGATGGGCTTGTTGGAATTTTAAGGGATCATAAACTAAATCTTGATATGGCCGTTCAGGCAGGAGTAGTTATCCCCAAGAAAAACGGAGGGTATTACGATCGATTTAGAGGCCGTATCATATTTCCGATCTTTGATCTGCGGCAGCAGGTCGTTGGCTTTGGTGGCAGGGTGCTGGACAACTCACTGCCAAAGTATGTGAATACGCCTGAGACACCTGTTTTTCATAAAGGGGAGTTTCTATACGGGTTGCATGCTTCATATAAGGCGATTCGGGACAAGAGCAGGGCAGTAATTGTGGAAGGCTACATGGATTGGCTGGCACTTAGAAACCATGGCCTGCATGAAGTAGTAGCCACCCTTGGGACAGCCCTGACTGCAAAACATGTGCGAAGGCTTAAAGGGTATGCCAGAGAGGCAGTTATCGTATTTGATTCAGACGAAGCTGGCAAAGCAGCTGTGTTAAAAAGTTTACCCGTTTTTTCGAACGAAGGCCTTCCAGCCAGGGCCGTTGTTTTGCCTGACGGCCACGACCCTGACAGTTTCGTTAACGCGAATGGGCTGGACAGCTTTTTAGAGCTTTTGGATCAGGCCGCTCCTATTTTAGATTTTTATCTGGAACAGAAGTTGACACAAGCAGGGTTGGATATGGAGGGGAAGGTCCGGGTTTTAGAAGAGATTTTTCCGGCACTGTCGGACCTACGCACCGACCCACAGCGTTCATTATATGTACAGCGTCTGTCAGAACGGATCGGGGTCAAGGAAAAAGTGGTGTGGTCTGAATTGTCAGTATTTATGAAACGCTCTTCGGAAAAGAGGCTCAAAAGTAATATAAGGGACCGCTTGATCGACCCAAAAGCAAAAAAGGTATCCATGAGTGATCTTCAGTTGCTCAACTTACTTATCCATTATCCCCAGACCATCCCAAGGCTAATGGAACACGAATGCAGGATACTCCTTTCCGATCCTGTTGTCCTGAAAATTGTTGACACCATTTTTCATGGGTATCGTCAGGACGGGCTGTTTTCACATGAGAAGTTAATGGAGAGTCTCCATAGCGAAGCAACCTGTGAGCAGCTCAGGGAGGTCCTGCATCGCCCTTTTGTTTATTCGGATCAGGATGTTGAACAGGCTGTGGTCGAGTTCGAGGAGCAGGTATATCAGGCAAAAATATCAGCGTCTTTTCAAAGGGCCAGGGAGCGCGGAGACATGGAACGTCTGGTTCAACTCACAAAGCTAAAGAGTCAGGGACCGGCAGGATTATAGAATAAGAGGTTTAAGTAGTAGTAATCAGCATTCACCACTAAGGGATTGCGTAAAAACAAATTGACAGAATTGGCGCCCATATTTAGGTCAGATTTGGTTGCTCCGATTGAGCAGAGCCACA
>JAIWDV010000199.1:0-4067 GCA_048632525.1 Bacteroidales bacterium
TGGCATTATATCTCATTAAACGGTCAACCAATTGAAAAAGAAATACCCAAAAAATCTAAGTTCGATAAAGCTATCCATTTTTGGAAAAAACTACCGGTGCCTGTAACAAAAATAATAGGGCCGATGATCAGAAAACATATTGGACTGTGATCGGGTTCGTTGAGTTTGTCTATTGAATTGAGCCACAGACCCACACGGACATACACAGACCTTTTAGCCGAGCGACGTGCTCAGCCAAAACGCGTCATCGCTGACGCGATATTGGCATACCTTTTACGAGTGCGGCACCATGGTCGGATGGGGTAATAGGATGCAAGGTTGGATAGAACATTGCCCGAAGGGCATGACTGTAATTGGCTGGCCAAGTCGGCCAGATAATTGTCTGTGTTAGTCTGTGGCTGTCTGTGGCAAGAAACGCTTATCTGTGTCTGTGGCAAATCTCATAATGAAATTGGTCATGAGCTAACATTTAAATTTGTTGGTGAACATGCCGAATTGGTAGATTACGAGGACTACCACTGAGGAAAGAAGTAATATTGAGAGGTAATATAATGTTGATGTATAATCCCCCACATCCCGGAGAAATTCTTAAAACATTGTGCCTTGAGCCTTTGAATTTGACTGTTACTGATGCAGCAAAGGCATTAGGTGTCAGCCGAAAAACTCTATCCAGCATCTTGAACGGTCGTATCCGTATTAATCCCGAGATGGCCGTACGGCTATCTATTGCTTTTGATACCACAGCGCAAAGCTGGATGAATCAGCAAGCACAATATGACTTATGGCAAGCAGAGCAACATCGTAGCGAATTGAATGTAACTCGTTTATCAGCCGCAAGTATATAAACGTCTGCCCCATAGGTCCGGAAGCTAAAAAGGAATTTTGCCCAAAGGGCATGATAGTTTTTCATCTGTCAAGTCGACAGATTAAAATGTCTAAAAATGTCTGCGTCCGTCTGCGGCTAATTAATATCCCTGCTGGTAAATGCGACAGGCATTTCACAGCTCGTCCGTGTGAGTCTGTGTGTTCATGGCTAATATAATAAAGCGGCTCTGCGGCTTTGCTGTGAATAATTTCCAAATGTAGTAATTGGGTTTGTCGAGCTTGTTGAGTTACTTGCGTTTATTAAGTTATTATGTTGAATAGATTATGAATTTGACAAACGGTAACGTTAGTGTTACTTATTGAACAAGAACAAACATGGTAAAAGTAAGCGAATACATAGACGAGCGTGGTAAGTCGCCTTATGCGGAGTGGCACGATCACCTATATGCGAGAGCAGCCGCAAAGGTCTCGACAGCATTGTATCGGCTTGAGCAGGGGAACTTTTCGAATACAAAAGGCGTTGGAGGTGGAATTTTTGAGTACAAACTTGATTTTGGCCCCGGCTACCGGATTTATTTTGGCAAAGATGGTGAGCGTGTTGTGATTATTTTGGGCGGTGGAACAAAGAAACGCCAACAACAGGATATAAATGCCGCAAAGACTTACTGGCAAGACTATAAAGCTCGGAAACGCAAAAGTAAGTGAGGTATTGTAATGGTTTTAACAAGAGATTTTCGGAAAACAATACAAGCTCGTGCGAAAAGAGATCCTGCGTACCGCGAAGCTATGCTGACCGAGGCAGTGGATAGCTTTTTGTCTGGTGACGTAGAGGTCGGAAAGACAATGCTGCGCGACTACATAAACGCTACCATTGGTTTTGAAGCGCTTGGTCGGCAGCTCGACAAACCCAGCAAAAGTCTTCACCGGATGTTAAGCTCCTCCGGCAATCCGAAAACAAACAACTTCTTTGAAATTTTGCGTTTTTTACAGCGTAACGAAGGACTGGAGCTTGTGGTTACTGCTCGCCATCATACGGATAGTAGAATATATGGGGTTGCCACATAGAGATAAAACTGAAGCAGATTATGCCACAGACACACACAGACAAATTTTTCGCGAAGCGATGCAGTTTTCGTTAGGACAAGTCGTCCGATCGAAATATTCCTGCTGTCCGTGTGAGTCCGTGGCTAATGAACTGAATGTGGCTTTTTCAGAAGTGAAACCATCTGTCAAAAGAATAAAGGAATTTCAACTTGCCTGAAGAGCACGATAGTTTTTCATCTGTCAAGTCGACAGATGAAAATATCTAAAAATATCTGCGTTTGTCTGCGTCCGTCTGCGGCTAATTAATATCCCTGCTAATCCCGTAAATCCTGTCTAATAAAAACAGAAAGTTATAAACTAATGTACGATTCTTAAGGCCATAAGGAGACCATGAACCATGTCTCTTCAATTGGAATTCAACGACGAAATACAGGATGCTTTACGTATCCCTCCAGATGAGCAGGAAGGCCGGCTTCGAAGGGAACTCGCTTTACGGCTTTATGAAAAAGGGTTGCTTTCGCTTGGAAAAGCTCGTCAGTTGGCGGGAATGGAAAAGTGGAATTTCCTTTTATTATTAGCGCAAGATGGCATATCCAGACAGTACGATAAAAAGGAACTGGATCGCGATTTGTCCACATTGAATCACCTTCCATGAAAGTTATCTCTAATTCCTCTATCTTAATTGGATTAAGCGCTATCGGCCATCTGGAACTTTTGCACCGTCGGTTTCCCGAAGGTGTGATCGTTCCCGATGCTGTATGGCGAGAAGTTGTCGAAACCGGTCATGGACGAACTGGAGCGGAGCAGGTAGCGACTGCTAAATGGATCCGTCGTCAGCAAATTCAAAATAAAGTTTTTGCGACCGCACTTCAGGCATATTTGGATCAAGGCGAAGCTGAAGTGATCGCTCTCGGTCAGGAAATAGGAGCCGATTTACTACTTTTGGACGAAAAAAGCGCTCGAAGCGTAGCTGCGCGATTACAACATCCTGTGCTGGGCACTGTAGGTGTTCTAATTTGGGCAAAAAGAAAGCACATCATCTCCAGTCTATCAAGCGAATTAGCTCTTTTGCAGAAAAAAGGCGGATTTCGTCTTAGCAAGGTTGTATATGAATATGCGCTGGAACAGGCTGGAGAGTAAAAAGGATGGGAATTCTCGATCAGGTATAAACGTATAAATTCATGGGCGTTACGCAAAACTGCAGAAGTCCAAAGCCATCTTTATGTGGTACTTGATCAAGCATACATAACTCAACAGGTTTTCGATAAGATCTACGCACAGGCCGAAAAAATATCAAAAATGGACTCAGGCTTTATCCAATACCTAAACTCCCAACCCAATTACTCAATGAACCCAACTAACCCACAACCCATATACTTAAGCATAGTAGTCCCCCTTTACAACGAGGAGGAATCTGTTGAAAAGCTACTTTCAGAACTCCTTGAAGCGGGGAAGCAATTTGAGTTTGCTTATGAGATCATCCTTGTCGATGATGGATCCACGGACAGGACATGGGAGGCCATAGAACGCTTGAAAAAGACCACTCCCCAGCTCAGGGCCATTAAATTTCGTCGTAACTACGGCCAAACCAGTGCAATGGTTGCCGGCTTTGATTATGCCAAAGGCGAAATCATCGTCACCATGGACGGGGACTTGCAAAACGATCCTTCAGATATTCCCATGTTACTGGGAAAAATCGAGGAAGGCTATGACATTGTCAGCGGATGGCGCAAAGATCGTAAAGATCATGTTCTCAGGGTGCTTCCTTCCAGGGTTGCCAATGCAATTATTTCATCAACCACGCACGTACGCCTGCACGATTATGGCTGTTCCATGAAGGCATATCGCGCCGAATGCGTCAAATCGCTAAAGGCATACGGCGAGATGCATCGGTTTTTCCCTGCCCTGGCCAGTATGACCGGAGCCAGAGTGACGGAAGTTTCCGTCAAGCACCATTCCCGCAAATACGGGGTCTCAAAATATGGCTTCGAGCGGATCCTCAAGGTGCTGAGCGACATCTTTGCCATGAATCTGATCATCCGCTTTTCTTCAAACCCCTTAAAAGGCTTCGTTCTCTGTGCCGTCCCTTTTCTTTTGTTGACTCTGTTTTTTGGGGGATTGGCTTTATTAGCGCTGATCTTGCAATGGACAGCAGGCAAAGCAATCTTCTTTATGCTCTCTACAGCACTAACCGGAAT
>JAIWDV010000200.1:0-4056 GCA_048632525.1 Bacteroidales bacterium
GTTAGATAGTGATTTGTGATGCCCTATGGAATAAAGTTCAAATGACAAAATCCAAATGTCAAATCAAATCCAAAACCCCAATGTCAAAATGTTTTCCAAAACGATCAGTTATTTGTCTTTTTCCCATTGTGCATCTTCACCGGTGTAGGCTGCGTTTGAATTAATGGGTGCACATATATTTTTTAGCATTTGTCATTTGGCATTCATTTGAAATTTGGGCTTTGACCTTTGTCATTCGAATTCAATTTATTTGCATATTTGGACCCTTTTAGGGTTACAATTTAAGCCTCCTCTTTTAGGGGTGGTAGTTGACATAAGATTTTGAAATCTGTTTGTTCATGGCTTGTGCTGGTTAGGAGGGATGATGGCCACTAAAAGCGAATACAAGGAGATCATAATTACGGGATTCGGAGGCCAGGGGATTATCCTGTCCGGGAATATCCTTGGCAAAGCTGCAACCATTTTCGAGAAAAAAAATGCTACCCTCATACAGTCTTACGGCCCTGAGGCCCGTGGTGGCGCTTGTGCTGCACAGGTAGTGATCGCCACGGATACCATCGAGTATCCTTATGTGGAGGATCCCCAGGTTTTGGTGTGTATGTCCCAGGAGGGATTCGATATAAATGTCCCGAAATTGATCGAAGGGGGCGATCTTTTTACGGACTCGCGCCTTGTTAAAATCGATCCGAAGAGTACTCCGAAGGATATAAAAATCTATTCCATACCAGCCACGGCTTTCGCCGAGGAGATGGGGGTAAAGATGATGGCAAACATCATTATGTTGAGTTTCGTGATCGCCATTACACAATTGGTCTCTCGCGATGCACTCAAAAAGGCGGTCGCCTCCTCAGTGCCAAAGGGAACCGAAGAGAAGAACCTGTCCGGTATGGAAAAAGGCTATCAATACGGATTGGATATGATAGCAAATGGGAAATAGCCTGGTATGACTTCCAACAACGGTATCCTGATCATCGGAGCTACGCCCCAGGGACTCCAAGCAGCCCTGACCCTGGCCCGCCTGGGTAGAAAAGTTACCCTGATCGACAGGAACATAGAAATCGCCAGCCCACCCGGAGGTTGGAGCGACAAGGGCAAACGCTGGAATCATTATCTCCGCACTCAGATCTCCTATCACCCTCTTATAGAGCTGTTCACGGAAACGGAAGCAGGCAGCATTAAGGAGAACAGAAAAGGAGTCGAGGTAGAGCTGTCCCAAAGGCCCCGGTGGGTTCTCCCTGATTTGTGCGTGGACTGTCAGAAATGTCTTTCCTCATGTCCCGTTGACCTTTCAAATGGGCGCAAACCCATATTCGAGTTGATAACCCCCACTACTATTGCCATTGATAAGCGGGAGACGGCCCCCTGTAGATTGGCCTGTCCCATTGACATGAATCCGCAGGGTTATGTGGCCCTGATTGGACAGGGAAGATTTGATGAGGCATACGAACTCATCCTGGACAAAAATCCTCTCCCCGGGATATGCGGCCGGGTATGCCATCATCCCTGCGAAACCGCGTGTCGACGTCAGGAGACCGACGATCCTGTTGCCATATGTGCTTTAAAGCGGTTTGCCACAGATGAAGCGAGAAAGAAGGGTAAGAAACTTAAAAATGCAGGCGTCCCCAGCCCCAAAGGGCCGCGAATCGCCATCATCGGATCCGGTCCCGCCGGACTGACAGCGGCACACGATCTGGCCAAGGCCGGATTTCGAACTACCCTCATAGAGGCTGAAGACAAGCCAGGGGGTCTCCTGTGGCATGGGATTGCACCTTATCGCCTCCCCAGGGAGATCGTCGAAGAGGAAATAGGGCAGATACTTGCCCTGGGGGTTGACTTGAGGCTTAATTCCCCTGTTAGGGCCTGGGAGGATATCGAAAGACTGAAAGCCGAAGGTTTTCGTGCCATTCTTTTGGCCACGGGTGCTTCAAGAGATCTCCGGATGAACATCAAAGGGGAAGATCTTGAGAAGATCTATGGTTGTGTGTCCTTTCTGAAAGGATTGTGGAGAGGAAAAACCCCTGAATCCATGGGGAGGGTTGCGGTTATCGGTGGGGGTAATGCAGCGGTTGAAGCAGCTCGGGCAAGTATCCGGTCAGGTGCTGCTTCTGTCACCATCGTTTATCGACGTACCAGAAAAGAGATGCCGGCAGATCCCCATGAGGTGGAGCAGGCCTTAGAAGAAGGAGTGAAGCTAAGGTGTCTCACCGTGCCTGTGGAATTTGAGGGGAAAGGCAATAGATTGGCCCGAATCAAGTGTATCAAGATGAAATTGGAGGGCATGGATGCTTCCGGCCGGCCAAAACCGGTTCCGATCGATGAATCCGAGTTTCACATAAATGCGGACACTGCCATTATCAGCATTGGTCAGGAGCCTGATTTTTCTTCTGGCATGGCTGGGGATATAAAACTTAAACGACGGGGGACCATAGAGGTCGCGACAAACGGAGAAACCAACATTGCCGGTATTTATGCCTCAGGGGATGCGACTTCCGGACCATCGACAGTGGTCGAGGCCATGGCTTCCGGTCGAAGGGCGGCCCAGAGTATTATTTATGCCCTGAAGCCTGCAGATAGAAATGCCCCGGATGAAGGGGCTGTGGTGTCCCGTAAAGAATATGATCCTGTCCCAAAAGGGATCCCAAAGCAGAGACGAAGCCCTGTCCCTCATAGAGAGATTTCTGCGCGGGTAAAGGACAACGATGAGGTCATCGGCCCTTTTTCAGTTAAAGAAGCAATGAAAGAGGCTTCCAGGTGCCTTCAATGTGGGGTATGCAGCGAGTGCCTCCTATGCGAAATATCGTGTGATCTGGGGGCCATCAGGCATGACAGAATCTCAACACGTTGGTCTTTCAATTTTGACCGGATTATTGTGTCCGACCACACTCAGACCCTTCCTGAAGTTGATCCTTCCCGGGTGATCCGGATTGAGAGTTATGGGAAAACAGGTTCCTGGACAAAGGCAATTATAGCGGGACGTACTGCCGCGATGAAGGCCTTAAGTAATACTTCTCCTGCCAGAGTACAACCCATCTTTAGAAGGGACCTTGGTGATGGAGATCTAAGGATCGGCATTTTCCTTTGCTCTTGCAATGAAACATTGAATGAGAATGGCTTGCTGGACGAGATGATAGCTCCTCTGAAGAGTTTTCGGGGTGTTGCTCATGCAGAGGTTTTGATTTCTGCCTGCCACCCGGAGAAAGGCCTCAGGATAGAAGAAGTTATCCACGAAAAGGGATTGAACGGAGCCCTCATCGCTTCATGCGTTTGCTGTAATCTGGATTTTGCCTGCGAATCCTGCACTGACCAGCGTATCAGGTTGAAAAACAGGCTATTCAGGCAGGGAGGATATGACCCAAAAGACATCGCTTTTGTCAATATCAAGGAGACCTGTTTGATTCCTTTTAAAGACGACGGAAAAGTGGGAATCGAACATGCTATGAGGGTCATTCAATCGGGGCTCTGGCAATTGAAGGAACACAAAACCCTGTCAGTGAGCAGCGAAGAACCTTATACCCAGGCCCTTATCCTGGGGGCAGGGGAGACTGGTATTGCAGCAGCAAAAGGTCTTAAAGAGCAATTCCCGTCAGTAGTTGTGGTCGAGAATCAGGATGTGGACAAAGAAATTGAAGAGGAATTACGAGAATTCGGGATCGATCTGGTCTGGCCGGTGAGACCAATTCGACTCGATGGTCAGCGGGGAAACTTCACCCTGATCGTTGAAAAGGGTGATGCTTTATTGACCCGGGAAAAGGGCAAACGGCTGCGTGATTTAGACAGTAATATTTTTGATAAAAACCCCGGATATCAAAAGATTCAAGCGGGTATTATCATGCTTGGGCGTAATGAATTTAAAAATATTCCTTACAGGCGGGATGCTTTTGAAAGGGACTTACATGCACGCAGCAGCAGGGCCTTTGGTACCCTCGAGACCGGCATCCCGGGCGTCTACATGGCGTCTTGGCCCCAGGCGCGCAATATTCCAGATAAGGACCTGGGAAAATCGGCAGCGAGTGAAGCACTGGAAGGTACATTTGGAAGGGCTGAGCCATCCGGATA
>JAIWDV010000201.1:0-4048 GCA_048632525.1 Bacteroidales bacterium
CAAAACCATGAGGGATGAAGGCACTTTCCTGAATGGCCAGGATATCGATGTGCCGCCTGAACTCTTTATTGGCGCGGCATCCAACCCATTTGCCGAGCCCTTTGAATTCCGTGTACACCGCCTGGCCAAAAAAATCGCTGCCGGGGCCGACTTTGTCCAGACCCAATGTATATATAACATGGATAGATTCCGGGAATTCATGAAAAGGGCCGTTGACATGGGGCTTCACGAGAAATGCTATATTCTGGCTGGTGTCACCCCCATGAAAAGCGTAGGTATGGCACGGTACATGGCAAAGCAGGTGCCTGGTATGGATGTGCCGGCGCCCCTTATCAAGCGGCTCCAAGGGGCTGGTAAAGGTAAAGTGGCTGGAGAAGGTATTAAATTTGCAATAGAACAGATTGAGGAATTCAAAGAAATGGAGGGCGTGGCCGGCGTTCACCTCATGGCTATAGAGTGGGAGCATCGTGTTCCGGAAATCTCGGAATTGGCAGGCATGCTTCCCAGGCCAAAGGTGTAACAGTATTCACGCTTGACAGCCGTATTCAAGCCCGGGGGATCATGCAGCAATGACCCTTCGGGCTTTTTTCTTGAATTCCAGCCCAAATTGGCCATAATAGTAAAAAAACCTCAAGTGATCGATTACAACAAATCAACGTCTTAACAGCAAGATTTTATTTCAGCAATTTTTTCTGCGGTCTCAGCGTTCTCTGCGGTGAAATATTACAAAAAACATTCCGTTTGGGCCGGCTAAACTATGATTATTACGACAAATGGCGGTAAAGCATTTGACACGCAAAAAGACCTGACAGCACCTGAACGTCATGTGCTCCAGAAATTGTTTGCCTGGCAAGACATGGCTGACAGCGTTGAGCAATTTAGAGAAAAAAAAGAGGAGGCGCTTCAAAAAGGATGGAACAATACAGGTCCCATAAGAGCAAGTGTTGCTTTAAAATTGATAGTTAAGCATATGGAAAATAAGGTAGTCGACAGGCTTAAGAAAAAAGCCTAATAGGAGAACCATTTGACTGGAGAGGTCGTAATATCGCAAGAAAAAAACTGGCCCAATGAGCCGGCAGGAGTTATTCGAAGAGACCAGGTTGATCTGCCCCTCAATGTGGCATTTGTGGGTGGCGGAAAGGCCTGCTATGACCTTCTTCAAATGCTGGATAACGAACGACTGTCAAGGCTCAAAATGAAAATTTTGGGCGTGGCTGATATAGACCCTCAAGCGCCAGGCCTGGTTTATGCAAAAAAGCATAAACTCTTCACAAGCAGCAATTTCCAGGATCTTTACAGTCTGAAGGAATTAAATTTTATCATCGAACTAACCGGATCAACAGAAGTAAGGGAGGCAATTCGCCAGACAACACCGCCGGAAATTTCCTTAATAGGCCACAGGGGAGCGAGACTTCTGTTTGATCTGGTCCAGGTGGAGATTGAAAAGACCGAGATAGAAAAAAAACGTCAAGAACACGAAGAAAAAGAAAAAAAATACACTCAAATCATACTGGATTCGCTTCCCTACAGGATTATGGTAGTAAACATGGATATGACCATTGAGGCGGTTAATCAGACCTTTCTTAACGATTTCAATTTCACTTACGAGGATGTCCTGGGGAAGCATTGCTATGAAGTGAGGTATGGGCTGGAAAAATCGTGTGGAGAGGCCGGACACACGTGCTATTTATTATATTTAGAAGAAACAAAAGAGCAGAAGATTTTCAGTACGATCAAAGAATTCAAGGACGAAAAAGGAGAAGACTGCTTTGATGTAATCACCATTGCTCCCATTTACAATGAACAGGGTGAGTTTGTTCAGATAGTGGAGGCATCCAGGGATGTCACTCCCAGGATAAAACTTGAACGTGAGGTTGAGAAATCCAATACATTTTTTGAAAACGTGATCCAGAGCACTGTTGATGGCATTGTTGTTGTGGATACCAAAGGTAATGTTCTCATTTTTAATGAAGGCATGGAACGGTTGACCGGATACAATGCCAGGGAAATCATGGAGAGAGGGCACCTGGCCAGCTTTTACAACATAGATGTGGCCAGAGAAAACATGATGAAAATGCGTAGCGATGAGCACGGACCTGTGGGCAAATTGAATCCTACCAGCATGTCCATTACAGCCAAAAACGGTGAAGATATACCGGCTACCCTGTCTGCCTCCATCATCAAGATTGATGAAAAGGAAATAGGAAGCGTGGGCGTATTCACTGACATGCGGGAAATCCTCAAGATGAGAAAAGACCTTGAAGAAGCCCACTTCCAACTTGTCCAGTCAGAAAAGATTGCCTCTGTGGGTAAAATGGCAGCGGGTGTTGCCCACGAAATTAATAATCCGCTGGCAGGCATCATGATGTACGCCGAATTGCTCAAGGAAAGCTTTATAGATAACAGTCAACACTCGAAAGATATTCAAGAAATAATCGATCAAACACTGCGTTGCAAAAATATTGTGTCTGAATTACTGGAATTTAGCCGCCAGACCGTTGGAAAGGCATCCTCGTTCAGCATAGAACAAATGATCACCAAGACCTTGAATTTGTTGATCAATCAGGCCCTGTTTCAAGATATCGAGGTCAAAAAGATTATCCAATCAGACATGCCGGAAATGGTTGGCGAT
Source organism: Bacteroidales bacterium (assembly GCA_048632525.1). GTDB lineage: Bacteria > Desulfobacterota > DSM-4660 > Desulfatiglandales > Desulfatiglandaceae > 4484-190-2. The sequence continues at coordinate 2,633 of JAIWDV010000201.1, forward strand.
CTGGGACAGCTCCAGCAGGTTTTTACCAACCTTTTCATTAATGCAGCCGATGCAATGAAGGGAAAAGGAAAGCTGAATATTTCAGCAAAATATGATAGTAGTAGAAATTTATTTATTACTACAGTTTCTGATTCCGGCCCCGGAATACCGAAAGAACTAAGGGATAAGATTTTCGACATGTTTTTTACTACCAAGCCTGTAGGCAAAGGCACAGGCCTTGGCCTTAGTATCTCGCAAAAAATTATAAACCTCCATGGCGGCAATATCCTGGTCGATTCTCCTCCTGAAGGAGGAACGCGTTTTATTATTGAACTTCCTCTCGGATTTGTGGAACAACCTGATGAAGAACCTGTTTTCATAGGATTGGATGAAGCATGAATGAAAAAATCAAGATTCTGGTTGTGGATGACGAAAAAGTCATCAGAGACGGATGCTCCCGCGTATTAAGCGGCAAGGGCTATGACGTGATCACTGCCGAAAACGGCCGGGAAGCCCTTGATATCCTGGCCAAAGAACCATTGGACATAATCCTCCTTGACCTTAAAATGCCGGTCATGAGCGGCGAAGAAGTCCTTGAAATAACCGGTGAAAAATACCCTGATATTCCGGTTATCATCATCACGGGACATGGAACCGTTGATACGGCCGTTGAGTGCATGAAAAAAGGCGCCTATGATTTTATTACCAAGCCTTTTCAGATTGACCAGTTTCTCCTGATCATTACCAGGGCCGCTGAAAAGAGAAATCTCGAGCAAAAAGCCCGGCAGTTTGAACAGGAAAATATCCGAAATCTTTACGATCTCAATCTTGAAAAAAGCCGCCTCAAAACCATCATCAACTATATGGGAAACGGCGTTATGGTGACCAACCGCAATCTCGAGGTGGTTCTTCACAACCCGGCACTCATGCGATTAATGGAAATATCCGAAGAAGTGGAAAACCCGGCCCCTATTTCCACGATCATACATGATGAATCCCTGATAAATACTCTCAAGCAAATTCAGGGCGGGGAATCGTCGGAAAACGAGTCAATTTCACAGGAAATCAATGCAGGGGCAAATGTGCTCAGGGCTATTTCAGCGCCAGCCCTTGGCCCGGACAGCAGCATCGTGGGGACAGTTACCGTTATCGAGGATATTACAGCATTCAAGCAGCTTGATCAAATGAAGACTGATTTTGTCAATATGGTGGCACATGAGCTTCGCAGTCCTCTTTCTGCGATCAAACAGCAAAACCATGTGCTCTTAGAAGGCTTGTGTGGTCCTCTTGGGGAAAAACAACATGAATTCGTGAGCAGGGGGTCAAACAGGATAGATTCCCTCCTGGAACTTATCAACGACCTGCTTGATGTGGCAAAGATCGAGGCAGGCAAATATGTCCAGCGCCGTGTGCCTACTGATATCGGTCAGGTCATAG
>JAIWDV010000202.1:0-4041 GCA_048632525.1 Bacteroidales bacterium
AAGATAACGGATCGCTGGAGAGAAGAATACGCGGCTCCAGTGGTTCGAGCAGCATTTTGCGGCTACGCTTTTTAGCGGCCATCTCCCTTTGTTTCATTTGACGGTTCATTTGCCGGCGGAAACTTCTTAAAAAACCCATGGCTAATCTCCTCTTGTAAGAAACGGGTGTCAGGAGCCTTTCTTTTCTCAATAGACTCCCGCTCTGTGGGCAAAATTATTCCCCTATACATAAAAAAAGCCGAGCCACCTTGTTACAAGGCAACCCGGCTCTCCGCATCATATAATACAAATGGATCGGATCCGTAGTTTTCCGTCCCTGCCTTACAGCAGGTTTGGCTTTGTCAAAAACTGCAAAAAGGCTTACTTATGTTTGCCCCTGAGAATCGTTTGAAAGCTGACAGAAACGTATTTGCCAATTAAGTTATCAGGCTTTTTTCCTGTTTACAATGTACCGAAGGTACAGTTTTGGTACAGTTTTGAAGAAAAAAAAGTACAGTCTCGGACTGTACTTTTTAGAGGAGTTGAGATTAAAAGAAGGTGCGGGATGAACTATGATTATGGCCGGTCTGTTACTTCTTGTCCAGGTTCATGCGCCTGGCATACTTGATGACCTGTCGGCGATTTTCCAGGTGAAGCCGCTCGATGATCTCACCCATGTGGTATTTGATGGTGCGCTCTGACAAGAACAACTTTGCCCCAACCTCTTTATAGGCCAGACCCTGAGAAACCAGGGTCAGAACCTCAACTTGGCGCGGCGTTAAATCCTCCACTTTCTCCACCGCCCGTTCTACCGATCCACTAATCCCACCTTGGTGGGCAAATTCTTTCAGGACCCGGTTGGCAAGACCTGGAGAGAGAGGGGCCTCACCCCGCATCAATCCCGAAAGCAGTTCAAAGAACTTGTCGGTTTCATCGGCCTTGAGCAGGTAGCCGCATGCCCCGCTCTTGATCGCCTCGAACAGGTGCTCGTCGTTTTCTAACATAGTGAGCATCACGATTTTGACCTTGGGCTGTTTTGTCTTGATCAGGCGGGTGGCCGCCAAGCCATTGAGCCGTGGCATCTGGATATCCATGAGGATGACGTCCGGCAGCAACGCGCGGGCCTTTTCCAGTGCTTCCAGTCCATCGCTGGCCGTTCCGACCACGTCGATGCCGCGGGTGGTCAGCAGGGTTTTCAGCCCGTCCAGAAAAAGAGGGTGGTCATCTACCAGCAAGACCTTCATGGTTCCTCCTTTCGCAATGGCACGCGAACAGTCACCCGGGTGCCTTTCCCGGGCGCCGAGTTCACCTCGAAGAGACCCTCTGCCGCCTCCGCACGTCCTTGCATCGACCGCAAACCAAAACCCTCGTACGCGCTTATCCCTTTTGGGTCAAAACCCCGGCCGTCATCTTCAATGGTAATGCGAACCTGTCCGTCACAAGGGGCAACGTTCACCCGCGCTGAACTGGCTTCTGCATGCTTTCTTACATTGGTGAGCGCCTCCAGGATAATCGGCTGGAGCTGAATCTCGACGATACCATCGATCCGTTTGGATTTCAGTTCAGGGGAAACCACCAGCTCCGTGCGGATTCCACAATTTTGGCTGTAGTGCTTGAGGTAGTGGCGAAGCGTCGATAAAAGACCCTGCTCTCCCTGTGAACCGATCTTAACTCCAAGCAGGTATTCGCGGACGGATTCCTTAGCCTCCTGAGTAATATCGGCAAGGCGCCGCAGGCAAGACTCGACCTGGACCGTCTCCCCTTTTGCCAGAAGTTCACTCGCAGATTTGGCCTGCAGGTGCGCCGCCGCAATCATTTGACCGATACCATCATGTAGATCACGCGCCAGCAGTTCCCGCTCATTCAGCATGGCAAGGGTCCGCTGCTGATCCAGGATTTGTGCCCGGGCATTTCTCTGATCGGTAATGTCGTAAAACCAGATCAGGTATCCAAGGCGAAAACCGCGCCAGTCAAAAAGGGATGAAATCGAGGCATGATACCAGCGGCCACGGATGCTCCCGATGGGCATTTCCCTTTGAGCTGCGTCTGGATTGTCAATCATAGCCAGAATATCGGGAAATGCTTGCAAGACATCTTCGACACGGCCGCCGATAATCTTTGCACCCTCGATACCGAGAAGTGTCCTGACCGCTTCGTTAACGTCCGCAATACGTTTTTCGGCATCCAGCACCATCATCCCCTCGGTCATCCGGTCTATGACCGTATTGCGTGCGACCGGCACCACCTCAAACATGCGGAGGCGAAAAAAGGCTAAGGCATAAGGCAACAGAGTAAAAATCAAGACCATGGCCATTGGGTTGAGCGGCTCGATGGGGTTCTGATGCGATACATTAAGTAAAGCGGCAGCTCTCATGATCAACGGCGAGATGAAAAGCCCCACGGCGATCCAGCGGTGCCTCGGAAAGTGCACAAAGAGCCAGGCTATTACTGCCAGGTGCACAAGGCTCAAGGAAAAGCCGTAGACGATAGCAATCCAGTGTGCTGGTCCCCTCTCGATATGAATCGAACCGTCGATCCAGGTCTGCGTCCAAACGAGATGGTGCATCTCATTGGTCAAAATCAACAGCACGAATGCCAGCGGGACAATGACCAGCACGGCAAGTGTCAGCCAGGTCAGCCATCTGCCCAACCCGGCATACTCAAGGGCTAAGCACAGCGCGGCACTGGCCATCGGGAGAATAAAGGCTACCTCGAATTTTAGCCAGAAGATCCTTGTGGCATCATCAGTGCCGGCCAACCTCAAGGCATTGGCTGATAACCATAGTATTGCAAATGCCATTAGAATAATAAAGGGAACTGCTCCGGGCGCAGTGCGGTGTCTAATGCCGTGAATTCCCAGAACAAATATGAACAAACCAGATATCAGCATAGGCCAGATATAAGGAGTATATTCATAGGGCCATTCCATATTTCACCATAATGAGCAAAGTCTCGTTGAAGAGAGGCCCGGTTTTTTCACCTTATTTTTGAATGATTTCCTTTTTACAAACCACTCCAACATGATCAATCCTTACAGCGCTTAAAGATCCTTTATTTATGTTATTACCCATAGCAATCCCTTTCTGGTATTTTACCCATATTTTTCCATTTCCTGTTCGTAAACTGTTGTGTGAAATATGCAAAAATCATACAAAATTAAGCTGTTATACCATAATTGAATGGATATCATATGGTTATATAATTTATCGAGTAAAAACAGGTAAGATAATTCATAAAAAAACTATGTAATTGTGGAATTAATTACATAAAAGCTATTACATCCAGACGTTTCCAGCCTAATTCTCTCCCTTTCTCAATTGCAGACCTTAGCAATAGAGCACCTATGTTAGATGAACGATACTCAGGCTTGACGTAAAGCTCTGATATTTCGCCAAACACTCCGCCCGCATAAATTGCCGCACACTCGTGGAGAGTAATACCGCCTACAGTTTGTTCATCATGCTTTGCCAAGAATGCCCAAATTTTTGAGGAGCTTAACAAGACTCGCGCAACTTGATCCAAGTGCATACTTTTAATTTCACCTATAGCGCCAGGCTCAAGCTCAATCAAAAGCTTTTTCACAAACCTTGAGACTTCTTCAAAATCACTTTCGGACGCTGCTACTACATTGATATTCTGCATAGTGCTTCCGTAGCCCTAACTACAATTATGTGGAAAAGGTACAAATAACGTGAAAAATTCTAATAAAACTGATGCTGTTCATGTTCAACCCCTTGTATATATTGCTTTTACATGACCTTGTTCTTGTGAATTAACAGCGCCAAGAGCGCGATAATTACTTTACTCTTCACTTTAATAAAAGTCTTCTATTGTTTGATATTCTGAGTATCGATGTGACACTTTACCTGATAAGGAAATTATCAAAGTGAGACTTGAAGGGAATCTGTGAAAAAGAAAAAGGGTAGTCAAAAGACAAAGCGTCACTTATAGGAATCAAGGAGAGATTTTGAGTGATGATCCGCTTAGCGCTTGTAGAGCAAAGGGACACGTCCGGTCAGGCCAGCGAGTATTTCGTAACCGATGGTACCGGCCACCGAAGCC
>JAIWDV010000203.1:0-4025 GCA_048632525.1 Bacteroidales bacterium
TGGCAGGACCGGGATTATGTTTTGTCGTGGTTTGGGGAGAAAGAAGGTAAGGCCAAGAAAGCCTATCGTCAATATGTTAAGGAAGGCATTGCGCTGGGGAGGCGTCCGGAATTGGTAGGCGGTGGCCTGGTGCGTTCTCTTGGGGGCTGGTCTGAGGTATTATCCATGCGCAGAGATGGTAAGCGGTTACTTACAGACCAGCGGATACTAGGTAGTGGGGATTTTGTGGAGAGAATTCTTGCAGAAGCTGATGAGAGGTTGAAATATCAACTTAGAGGTAACAGGATCAGGGAGAACCTGGTGGAGTTCATCGATCAAGTATGTGAGAAGAAAGGCATCAATCCAAAGGAACTTCGAATGGGTAGTCGTCGCGGTTGTATCTCACAGGTCAGGCTGCAGATAGCGTATCAATTGGTACAGGATTATGGAATCCCCTTGGCAGAAGTAGCCCGACAGCTCGGAGTTTCTACGTCTGCCATTTCCAAGGCAATTACAAGGAGAACGAAAGAGTAGGTCAAGCTAGTCAATTACGTCCCCAATTTTCCCTTCTTGAGTATTATGCAGAGTCTATCATAATTATGAGGATTTGTTATTTTGGGGAGTGCAGTGTAACATTTTCAGGTCCTATTTCTGAATCGGAGGGGCCATAAAATTAATTTCGTGTGCCAACTCTGCCTGCGAGGCATCAAAGACCATGCGCTATTTCTAACTTCCGAAACGAAAAGGCTGTTCTTCCTATACTGGAATTCCTGATATTTCATTATAGGACATGGAAAATTATTCAAGTTTTCTGAATGATGAGTCGACAAGAATTATAGTTACAAAAATACTTTTTAACCTTTAACCGTTAACCGTTGGCCTCACTCAGTCACCGGCTAACACCCCCTATAAGCACCCTGCTCCTCCCATGATGAAGAAAACCAAAGACATCCAACCTGATAGGGTGCTCGCCCTCCATTTTTTATGGTTTTCCTTATTTTTTTTATGTTTCATAATCTATTCAATGCCATGCCACGCAATTTCTGACAAGTATTTTACAGAATCAAAAACTGATAATCATTATAATACAAATAACGAAAATAATCTTTATTGCCAGCCAGCTGAAATAGACGTCAATGACAGACTCGTTCGTGCCGGTCTCCTCTACGACATTTCAGCAGACGCCGTCGTCTGGGAAAAACACAAGGATCGGACGTTTCCTATAGCCTCCCTGACTAAAATGATGGTTGCGTTGATCGTCATGGAAGATATTTTTTCCGGACAGGTGGATATGGACACTTTGGTGAAGGTCACGCCGCAAGCCTCCAGAATTAAGGGCTCCAAAGTTCATTTACGAAAAGGGTGCCGCGTTTCCGTGGAAGAGCTCCTTAAGGCAGCGCTTATTTCTTCCGGAAACGATGCCTCTTATCTGCTCGCCCAATTCCTGGGAGGAACTGAGTACGCCTTTGTTCAACGAATGAACAAGCGGGCCGCGCAGCTGGGAATGAAAGACACCTTCTATTCAAACGCCACCGGCATGCCGGCGCCCAAAAGCGTTAACGATAACCGGTCAAGCCCCTCTGATCTTCTCATTCTCGCCAGAGAGATGCTCAGTTATGATCAGCTTCTTGATATAGCAGGCACGAGCAATACCGTCATCACTCAGGACAAAAGAGTTATCAAGCTACGGAATCACAACGGCCTTGTGGCGACTTATTCCGATGTGGACGGTCTTAAAACAGGCTTTACGAAAAATGCGAAATATTGCCTTGTCGCAACCGCCAATAAGAGCGGCCGTCGCCTGATTGCTATCGCTCTTGGTGTTTCAGATTGGAAAACCAGAAACCAGTTTGTAGCAAGCACGATTAGCCGATACTACGAGACCTTGGGCATTGGCGGGCTTGAACCGAAAACTAGATACGCGGCTGCAAATTGCAATAAAAAGAAAAGCTCTTCGACATCAGCGTCTAAAAAAGCGTATGTATCAGGATTTAACGCAGGCGAAAGCGGACTTCATCGTGTAAAAAAAGGGGAGACCCTTTATAAAATTTCAAGCAAATATGGCTGCTCAGTGGCGGAATTAAAATCCTGGAACCGGCTCAGGGGGAGCATAATCAATCCTGGGCAGCAATTGATTGTCCGACGTGATTTCCAGGCAGATAGCCAAACAAGCCGCTTACGCATTGTTAGCTTTTACAAGGTTCGACCCAGAGATACCTTGTGGAATATTTCGCAGAAATATGAAGGTATCTCTGTAGACGACATCATGAAAGTAAACCAGATCAAGCGGGCGAGAGACTTGAAAGCGGGAACAACCCTCAAGATTGCCAGGTATGTCTAAAAATTTGACTAAATGGGATATAGAGACTGGTGGAAAATAATGATTTTATGCAACTTTCGGTTATATCTCAAAAGAATTACGCGCCACCTTTGGTCAATATCAAGGAGGATATGGCTATAACCTTTTGCTTTAACGAGATCCCCCTGCCCTCACGATAATTCTTTATGTAGTCCCCGAACCATTTGTTGTTAAGAAGCTCTATCCCTATCCGAAGGCAAGGGCGTCATCGTGAGGTGGTGTCTGAATAAGATAAGAAATTGGGGACGTAATTGACTAGCTTGACCTACTCTTTCGTTCTCCTTGTAATTGCCTTGGAAATGGCAGACGAAAAAGGGGGACGTTCGTGCAGAACGTGCTTGACGGGTTAGGGATGTGATAGTGGATGAGTTAAGATTTGGGGGACGGCTAATCGCCGCCGCAGATCCAAACGTTACGGGTTCAAAACCAAATCATTGAGGTTGCTTAACAGTATCTATTCGGATACAATCAAAACATAAATACGATACTCCGTACAGAAGCCTTTGATGTGTGGCTAGCAAAACTCAAAGACCCCCGTGGCAAAGCTCGTATTATTGAAAGAATCCGTTCTGCTGAGCGAGATAACTTCGGAGATTGTGAGCCTGTCGGGCACGGCGTATCAGAAATGCGTATTCACTTTGGGCCAGGCTATCGGGTGTATTTTACTCGCATCGGAGATGTAGTCTATGTGCTGCTTTGTGGTGGCACCAAACGTGGGCAACAACGTGATATTACCAAGGCTCAAGAAATGGCAAGGTTGGTAATAAAGGAATGGAAACATGAACAAAATTAATCAGTTAGGTATAGCTCCATTCGATGCCAGCGATTATCTGGACAGTGAAGAGACTATTGTAGAGTACCTCTCGGCTGCATTAGAAAATCCAGATCCAGATGCGTTTTTGGTTGCGGTTCGCGATGTCGCAAAGGCTCAGGGTATCTCTACAGTCGCAGCAAATGCCGGTCTTGGACGGGAGAGCTTATACAAGGCATTAAAACCGGGGGCACAACCACGCTTTGATACGGTACGCCGTTTACTTGGTGCTTTGGGTGTCAGGCTTGATGTCGTGTCACCAATGCATACTCATGCCTGAATGAGTAGTTCCAAATTGAAGCTACCCCCAACCATTAGGATTGCTCGATCCTGGAAGGTCGATCTCAATCCATTGTTCAAGAAGCCCGGTTGTGTGCGAGGCTTTGTGGTATAGGGGTATTGCTCCGGGTCGGTCTGTTTTGGAGTGGGAATTTGGACGGGTCACAAGGCGTCGGCAAGCCTGTGACAAACCATGCCCATATTCTTTTACGCAGCGGGTCCTATGGGCTCTCAAAGTACATGCATCGCTTTCTTATCGGTTATGCAATGGCCTATAACCGTCGTCATCACCGTTATGGTCATCTTTTCCAGAACCGTTACAAGTCAATAGTCTGTGATGAGGATTCGTATTTTCTAGAGCTTGTACGTTACATTCATCTGAATCCTTTGAGGGCAAGGCTGGTAAAGGACATATCTAAACTCGACAGGTATTGCTGGTGTGGTCATTGTGTACTGATGGGCAGAATCAAACATGAGTGGCAGGACCGGGATTATGTTTTGTCGTGGTTTGGGGAGAAAGAAGGTAAGGCCAAGAAAGCCTATCGTCAATATGTTATGGAAGGCATTGCGCTGGGGCGTCGTCCGGAGTTGGTAGGC
>JAIWDV010000204.1:0-3997 GCA_048632525.1 Bacteroidales bacterium
CTGAGTACAGCCATGTTTTCTGGCCGCGGGTTCTTTCCGGTTGTCAATAAGCTGCCAGGCTTACAATTAAATCCATTTTGGCCCACCTAAGTTGAACCTCTTCCCGTTCAAGCCTTTTTTGCTGGCATTGAATTATTAGAAAAATCGAAGAGTTAAGCGGCTAAGCCTTATGTTGTCAGGGTGGCATCGATTTTGCTGATATGTAAACGTATCGGGAACTCTACAATGCGTTCAAACTTAAACAGATCGGTTCTAGGTTCAGGGTTCCAGCCCGCCCTGGCGCGACACGATTGAAATATATTAAAACACATGCCGGATTACTAAATTTGAGTCTCTATAATTGGGCAGTGCAAAATCAGGTCTGGGCCAGGGGTTCAAGGGTTATAACATCTTGATATGACTTAACGTTCCAGTCCAATGTCGGGCTTAGTCTTTTTTACCCATTGGGTGAAAATTATTTGCCGCCTCTATGGAGGCGCAACAGTTTTGGATTGAGCCTGTTAGGGATCATAAACCCGGAACCTTGAACCTTGAACGTTGAACCTTTGAACCCTGAACCCGTGAACGCATATAATATTCCTTCAAGGACTGCAATACGCCATGAACACTCAAGCGATAGAATATACCCCTACAGTAGATTATAAACGTTACAGGCCCATAAGGCATAACCTAAAGCTTGTTTTTTTCTGCCTTACAGCCATCCCCTTTGTCGTATTTGCATTTATCTATCTCAGGATTGGAGCATTCACCACTGCTTTGTCCGGATTCCTTGTGGCACTGGTCCTGATAATTGTGCTTGAGGGATTTATGATTTTCAGAAGGACGGCTGATCACGTTGAGCAGTTGTCCTCAACTATGATAAAGGCCATGGAAGGTAAGGCAGAAAAGGTTCAAGATGGTGGCACAACCAGGGAATTTGCGATTATTGCAGATACGTTTAACCGAACCCTCTTCAAATTGGAAGACACTGCCCAGGAACTGGGTGTACGGGCGGTTCAGGCTGCGACATTAAATGAAATAAGAGAAATAGTTTCAAAGAGCATCAATATGGAGGAAATTGCCAAGGCCATCCTTTCGCGGGTCATGAGGGCGGTCAACGCTAAAGCCGGATATCTGGCAGTGAAAAAGGGCGAGTCCCCGGCACTGCACATAGCAGCCTCACTCGGAATATCCGAAGAACTCCCGGATGAAATATCGATTGATGCGAATGAAACATTGGCAGGGCTGGTTATCGAGGACAAGTCCCCTGTTTTGATCGAAGATATAGATGAGGACCCTTATAAGAAAAATCTTAATTCCCCTGATATTGGACTTCCGCGCCTGTTATATCTATCAATTGTCGCAAAAGGAACTTCCATTGGAGTGCTTGCCCTTGGAAGGGATAAAGAACAATCCCCTTTCGAAGAGGAGTATGTACAATTTCTCCAGATATTACTCCAGCAGATCGCATACAGCGTTGAAAATGCCATGCTTTATGAAAATCTGCGGCGGTCAAACAGGAAGATGGAGGCTGCCATGGAATCCCAACAGAAGGCCCAGGACCAGATGTTGGCTTCAGCCAGAATGGCTGTCTTTGGTGAGCTGTCCCTCAATATTGCCCATGAGCTTAATAATCCGCTTACAGGAATTTTAGGCTATACCGATCTCATTCTTGGCTCCACTGTTGATAACAATCAGACGGAAGAGATGCTCCAGAGGATTCGAACCCAGACCATAAGAGCAAGCAATATTACAAGGAGTCTTTTGGATTTTGTCAGTATTGAGCCGGGTTCAAAAATCAGGACAGATCTAAATGAGCTTATAAAAAAGACCTTTTTATTGGGGCGGGGAAGATTGCGCGACAGTGGCATCCAGCTTGAAATCAAATTGGCCGATAAACCGCTTCCCACAATGTTGGAGCCAGCTCAAGTATTGCAGGTGTTTTTTAACCTTTTAAGTAATGCTCTAAATGCAATGACCGGGGCATTTGAGGTGTCTCTGGGGTCAGAGGAAAATGGCCACGACAGAAAAGGAAAAGAATTTCTACTCAAGGTGGAAAGTGGGTCAAAAAAAGACATGGTTTATGTATCCTTCAAGGACACCGGTCCCGGGATACCGTCTGATCGCCTTTCAAAGATTTTTGAGCCTTTTTATTCAACCCAGGATAAGATTAGCGAAGTGGGTCTTGGTCTGTGGGTAAGCTATAGAATTATCAGGGCTCACGGTGGTACTATCCAAGTTAAAAGCATTCCGGATAAAGGAAGCACCTTTATCGTTATCTTGCCATTGGCCGGGAAAAAAGAGGACGAATAGACCCTGCTACCCCGTGATCAGTTACAATCCAAGTATCCATCACTAGTGTCCATACAGAAATGAGATAGTTTTCGCAAGGTCAAGGAAGATGAGGATATTAACCACAGGAATACATTTAAGTATTTCGAGGATTAAAATCCGAATTTAACGCAGAGATTGCGGAAAATAGCCTTTTGTGGATAGGCACTAACTAAGGTGCGAAAGAATTATATGGCACAGAAAAAAATCCTTGTCGTAGACGATGAAGAGATGATTGTTGATTTGTGCCGGCGCGTGCTTAAGAGTGAAGGGTACGACGTCCAATGTACCTCCAGTGGTAAAGAAGCATTGAAGCTTGCCTCCCCCGAACAATTTCATCTGGCAGTTATTGATATGTTGATGCCCGGGATTGATGGGCTTGAAACATTTCTGGCCTTAAAAAAACAACAGCCTGAGCTCCTTGGCGTATTGATTACTGGACATGGCACTATGGATACTGCAATTCAGGCCATGGAACTTGGGTTCAGCGGCTTTATCAGAAAACCCTTTTCGCCGGTCGAACTGGCCCATGTTGTCAAAGAATCTTTTCGAAAAGCCGTGCTTTTTGAGGAAAACACACGTCTTAAAACGCTTATTCCTCTGTACAGGCTTGGAGAAAAATTCATAATCTCCCAAACAAAAGAAGACGTTCTTGGTGAATTGATCCGGACAGTAGCTATCCAGACCGGCACCCAAAAAATTTCAGTTATGCTTTACGACGAGATTGAAGGTTGTCTTAGGATTGCCGCTGCCAAGGGTTTAAAAGAAGAAATAGTCCATAAGGTCAGAATAAAACCAGGTGAGAGAATCGCAGGCAGGGTATTTCAAACAGGTGAGCCAATAATCATGGGCGGGGGTGCGGAAGACAATCCCCGGCTCGCATCCTTTTTGAAATCCAGGAACATTATTGCAGCCATATCGTTCCCCCTCAAAGCGAGAGGCACTACACTGGGAGTGCTCAATGTTAGCAGGGTTAAAACCGGATCTCCTTTCAGTCAGGCCGATATAGAAATGCTTTCGGTTATTTGCAGTCAGGCTGTCATGGCACTGGAAAATGTCAGGGTTATGGACGAAAAGGCAGAAAGAATAAGGATGCGAGCCCTCTTTGAGCAGTATGTAGCGCCGGAAGTGGCAGAAGTGCTTATTACCCATGAACAGAACCCCATGGAAGTTGGCGAGATCAGGGATATAACGGTCCTTTTTGCAGATATCAGAAATTTTACCAACCTGGTCCAGCACCTGCCTTTGGAAACCCTTCGGTCATTGCTAAATGATTTTTTTGACCTTTTGACGGGTATCGTATTCATGTTTAAAGGCACACTGGATAAATTCATGGGCGATGCGGTGCTTGCCGTTTTCGGGGCCCCTAATCACATCAAAAAGCCACACAACGCGGCTGTTTCTGCCTCCATGGAGATGCTGAGAAGATTCGACCAACTCAAAAAAACGTGGGCATCAACAGAGGAACCATTTGGTCAAGTTGGCCTTGGGATTGGAATCAGTTCAGGTGAAATGTTCCTGGGTAACGTGGGATCTCAGAGAAGGCTCGATTACACGGTCATTGGTACAGACGTCAATATTGCACAGCGCCTGGCGTCAGAGGCTGCTTCGGGGCAGATACTAATTACAGAAAGTGTAAAGTCCCAACTGGATTCACGATTTCGCGTCACGCAAGAACCCTCGCGTT
>JAIWDV010000205.1:0-3993 GCA_048632525.1 Bacteroidales bacterium
TTTTCGACACGTTATCTAAATCAACAGGAGAAGGTTTTATGGTAGATGATTTAGGAGGCGGAACAATAAATAGGACAATCGATTGGAAACGCATCTTTTTTCTTTCCTTGGGCATCCTGCTTTTTGCGCTGGTCTACTATGCCCCCCCATGGTCCGATGCTGTGGACCCCATGGGACAGCATTTTACGTTAACCAGGGAAGGAAAGGGGGCACTGGCAGTATTCCTGTTGGCAGGGACCTGGTGGGTCTTTGAAGTGGTCCCCATCGGAGTAACCAGCCTGGCCATCGGTGTGCTCCAGGCCCTGTATCTGATTCGTCCGGCCAAGGTGGCCTTTAAGGATTTTATGGACCCTTCGGTCATGTTCATTTTTGCATCCATTGTAATCGGACTGGTCTTTACCAAGACAGGGCTCACAAAGCGCCTGGCCTACAAGATGCTGGTGATCGTCGGGGAAAAAACAAGCATGATATACCTGGGCTGCTTTTTTGTGACCTCAGCCCTCGCTCATATCATGGCCCATACTGCCGTGGCAGCAACCATTTACCCCCTACTTCTCTCCATTTACGCGCTCTATGGAGAAGGTGACAAACAAACCAAATTCGGAAAAGGACTCTTCATGGGCATGGCCTATGTAGCAGGGGCAGGCAGCATCGTGACCCTTCTGGGAGCTGCGCGTGGTGCCGTAGCGATTGGTTTCTACAATGACATTGTGGGCCAAAACATATCATTTTTTCAACTAACCTATTACATGTTCCCCATAGGGTGGATCATGACCTTACTCCTGTGGGGATTCTTCATGATTTTTCTCAAGCCTGAGAAGAAAGTTATCCCCGGCCTGAGAGAAAAAGCCAGACAACTCAGTGCCGAACTGGGACCAATCACGCGAAAGGAAATAACAGCCTCAGTCATTGTCTTCGGGTGTATTATTGCCATGTCTCTGCGCAATTTCGTCCCGGCGCTTCAACCTATTGACAAAACAGCCATTATCTTGATCTCCACAATCCTTTTTTTCATCACCGGCATCCTGGATCTTGATGATCTCGAGGAAATCCCCTGGAATATCATTCTCCTGTTTGCAGGGGCCATGAGTATTGGCTTCTGCCTGTGGGAAACCGGGGCAGCCAAGTGGATGGCCGTAAACTGGCTTGTTATGTTTAAGGAATCCACCTGGTTTGTATTTGTCATGGGAATTGCCTTCTTCGTCATGATGATGACCAATTTCATTATGAACGTGGCTGCCATTGCCATCTCTCTGCCTGTGGCCTTAGTTATAGCCCCATATCTGGGGGTAGCGCCTGAGGTTATTCTCTTCGCCTCCCTGGTAACAGCAGGAATGCCTTTTCTCTTGCTCGTGGGTGCAGCACCCAATGCCATCGCCTATGATTCGAGGCAGTTTTCCACCGGCGAATTTTTCCTCTATGGAATACCGGCGAGTATTATTCTTATGATTGTGACAGGGTTTGCTGTTTATGTCCTCTGGCCCTTGATGGGCATGCCCGTGACAATAGGGGGCTAAGGACATAAGCGCTAAGTTGTTTTTGCCCAGGAGGGGCTGAAAAAGATGAACATCGAACATCGAACGTCCAACATCGAATATTGAATGGGAAAAGATGAAGAAACAGACATATGACCTGGAAGAAAGGCTGCTCGAGTATTCGGTGCGAATCATAAAGATCGTTGAACAACTACCAAATACCAGAGCAGGCAACCATGTTGCGGGCCAATTGTTAAGATCGGGAACTTCGCCTTATCCAAACCATGGTGAAGCCCAGGCAGCGGAGTCCCCAAAGGACTTTATCCATAAACTTCGTATCTCATTATTGGATGTTTGTTTTTTTATTCGATGTTGGACGTTCGATGTTCGATGTTCGACGTTCATCTTTAGAAATAGCCCTGAATCCCGCTTTCAGCGGGAAACTCTGAACCTGTGAACGCTTACCCAAATCCCTTATCAGGCTACCCACTTTGAGACAGGGGCGTTGGCCTCTTCGAGGGGTTGAACGACCACATCCACCAACACTGGCCCCTGGGAACTCATTGCCCGGCCGAGCACGCGATTCAGGTCTGCCGGGTCTTCCACCCGCTCTGCTTTAATGCCGTAAGCCATGGCCACTTTGGCGTGATCTGTAGTCGAAAAGTCTACCCCGAAATAATGCCCTCCCGTCGCCTTCTGACCTGCCTTGACCCATCCAAAGCCTGAGTTTGTTAGCACGATCAGAACTACAGGAATATTGAGCCGGGCTATAGTCTCCAGTTCCCCTGCGGAGATAGCGAAACTGCCATCACCCATGATGCCCACAACCCGGTGGCCTGCTCGGGCAAAATGGGCCCCAACCACGGCCGGCAGGGAATAGCCAAGGGCACCGTGGGCCCGGGGGGCTACAAACCACCGGCCGGCTTTGGGCAGGCGATAGTAGGCGGCCATATAAGGAGTTGGTGTGCCTGGATCGGTGATAACCAATGTATTGACGGGCAAGACGTTGACCAGCTCAGTCACGAACCTCTCCGGTCTTATTGGCATCACGTTGGACGTAAAATCCTCCACGGCCAACATGTGGGCCTGTCGCTTGCGGGAGATCAAGCTGGGGTCGGTCTTGTCTGCTTTGCCGCCCCCCAACCGGTCGGCAATCTCTTCGACCAGGGCAGCCAGGCCCAGCTTGGCGTCTGCGACGACGCCCTCCACAAGCTGGAAATTGATACCGATGTGGTTCGGATCTACGTCTAATTGAATAACCTTGACCGACCTATCGGCCGGCAGGGTCCACTTGCAGGTGGTTACAGAGCCAGTATGGCAACCGATGTAAAATACCAGATCCGCCGATTTTATAAACTCATGGCGATAGGCAAGCCCGCCGTTGCTGCCAATGACGCCAAGGCTGTAAGGGTGGATCTCAGCCAGGGCGCCCTTTCCACTGATGGATGTTGCGACCGGGCAGCCTAACAGTTCTGCCAACTGCTTAAGCTCGGGCCATGCCTCAGACCGGATCACCCCGGCACCGGCCACCACCACCGGGCTTTTACTCTCTAAAAGCAGATCAGCCGTTCGGCCCACCGGACCCGGCTCCGGAGCGGTGCGGGCAGCAGGGTAAGCAGCGTAGCGGGGGTCAATGTAGACATCCCCATCAGCCACATCCGCTTCCTGTATATTGATAGGCAGACAGATGTGGGTAGCCCCCAACCGGCCAGAGTTCGCCTGGCGAAAGGCCTCACGAACAACCCCGGGAAGTTGCCTGCCCTCAACCGGTGTCTTGGTCCACACAGTAATCGGCCTGAACAGGGCATCCTGGTCAAGTTCGGTCAGCGTACCCCGATCCCGATCGCGCAGGTCAATATCAGAGGTTATTGACACCAGCGGGACCGAGGATTGATTTGCCTCTGCCACTCCCGGCATAATGTAGATCACTCCGCCTCCGCTTGGCCCCTCGCACACCCCGACACGGCCGCTAAATCGAGCATATGCATCGGCCATAAAGGAGGCTGAGCGCTCATCACGGGTCAGTATGTGCTTTACGCCCGGTTTTATTTCCCAAAATGCCTCGTAAAGGGGCAGGCTGGTATCGCCGCACAACCCGAACACCACCTCCACACCTATCTGTTCTAACATACGGACCACAGCCTGACTGCCTTTCATGGAATGCCCTTCCTTTCAAAATTTAGAATTGCTATGCAAAAAGGTATTGACAATATTTTCATTGGAGAGTAATATAAAATTTTTAAAAAGGAAAAGGAATATGACCGTTACACACCTCGCTGACAGCTTTTATTTTTATTTTAGCCGGAGGACCGGTATGCCTTAGTGTGTGACGACGCAAATATTTTAGGATCAAAAAAGCGGAGCACATGCTCCGCTTTTTTTTTAATACCTGAATCTTGCACCAAGTATCGTAGCGAGACGCAGAAAGCCTTGTGTTTAAAGCGAAGTTGGAGTGATTTTGACCCGCAGGCATATTACCTATATGGTGAGGATCAAAATCATGAAACGAGCTTTAAAG
>JAIWDV010000206.1:0-3973 GCA_048632525.1 Bacteroidales bacterium
ACAGTGAGAGTCCAATAGAAACCTGTAATCCAGCTAAACTCTCTATCTTCAAAAACCATTATGAAATGAAACAGAATACTGTATATTATGACAATAGCTGTTAAGGCTAAAAGAAACTCGAACAGGAGTTTGAGGTTTCTCTTCGTTGTCCTGCTTCGAACAAAGTAAATTACCTGGGCGGGAATAAATTTCATCAAAAAAAGCCTCCACACAATCTGGCCGGTATTACAATAAGGCACAGCCGGTTACTCAAATCGCCTCTGCATAGTTCCCTGTTTACAATTTTAATCCACAGATTACACGGATTTTCGTGAGTTATTGGGTTAAATTCCCCGAAGCTTGCTTCGTTTAGATTGATAGAATAATGTCCCTAAAAAAATTCCAGGATAAGAAAGTCTAAAAGCATTATCTCATGAGCTATAAGCCATGGACAGGAAAGATCTCTTTCCGGATATAGGAAACGACTCTTCGGGCCTCCTCGAAGGCCTTGTCTTTGACTTCACCCTTTGTGAAGTACGGATGATCATAGAGACTGCCCACCTCGTTTTCCGGCCCGAACATCATACCTCCCACAAGACCGGCAAACTCGTCCACTGGTTCCACATGGTTTAGTATGCCCCAGGCCAGGGTCCAGCATCGGGAAGTTCTATATAGGTCATAGCCTCCCCCTCCAAGGCCGAGGATTTTTGGGCAAAGGGCCATGATTCCCTTTAAAGCCTTCTGATATCCATTATTGGTCAGTTTAAGGTGGGTAAGAGGGTCAGAGATCAGGGTGTCAGCCCCGAGTTCAGCCACAATGAAATCCGGTGAAAAGGATGTAACCAGCGGTGGGATTACTGCGTCAAAGACAAAATCATAGACCTCGTCATCGGTCCCGGGCTCCAGGGGGACGTTGACCGTGAAACCCACACCTTGGCCTTCTCCTGCCTCGGTTTCATAGCCTGACCAGGGGTAGAGGGTCCTTCCGGTTTCGTGGAGGGAAATGAAAAGAACTCCCGGATCATCATAAAATGCTTGCTGAACGCCGTTTCCGTGGTGGGCGTCGAGGTCGATATAGACCGCCCTTAGCCCGGGCGACCCACGTAATACATCCTTAAGGGCAATCACGATGTCATTGATATAGCAAAAGCCCTCTGCATGGTCAGGCAGGGCGTGGTGGAACCCTGCCAGGGGGTTGAATGCAATCAGGGCATCGCCACTGATGATTTTTTGCAGGGCAACATGTGTGCCACCGGCTGCCCGCAAAGACCATTCGTATATTCCGGAAAGAATTGGGGTGTCTTCGGTTCCAATACCTCGCTCAAGCATTTCGACAAGCATTTCGGGACGCATTTGTCCTGAGCTTGCATCCTTGAGAAGGCTGAGGTAAGCGGGTTCATGAAAAAGGGTAAGGAGAGCCTGGTCTATGGGCTCAGGATCCAGGATTTTCATCCAGGGGTAGTTCATAACGCCGTAGCGCGTGCAGAGGTCATACGTTTTTGATGCCCTTTCCGGCTTGAATGGATGGTCAGGCCCAAAATCAAACCGGCCCATCTCGTCTGAATGGACAAAGATTGACCCCATTGTTTTAACATCGTCTTTTCCCAAAGGTTTTCCTTCATACATTGAGTATTTCGAGGATGAAAATTTGAGCCTGACGCAGAGATTGTGTAAAAGGGGGCATTTTAAACTGCCTCGGCAGACTAACAGACGTGTGTAAGCAGGGTCAATGAAAAACACCGGGTTCCCCGGTACAAGAAAGGGCCTCACTCCTTTTTTTTGACTTCTCTGTCAAAATGGGCTAATTATAAGCATAGTAGGAGATGATGACCCATGCCCTGGATTCAAAGAATTAGCCGCCTGTCGCCCTCTGAAAAGGAGGGGCTTTACCGGATCCTCATTCCTCCTTCACTATATAGTGGTTTCAGGATTGACCCCCTTTCTTTGCGTAACGAAAAGGGGGAGAGGATTGTGCGGTTTTTCTGTCCCCGAGGGGACAGAACCTGTCTGGTGGAAATAAAATTACCAGGATCAGAGCACGCTCTTTACTCTATACAGCTTACTGATTTAAACGATTTCACCCAGATTGACTGGGATTTTCTCGTTGTTAATGACCCTGGTTCACCCGTATTCACAACGCATATTGACCAGGAGGGGAGAGACACGTTATTCGGGTGGGCATCCAGGAATCTTGCCGAGGAGGAAAAGGCTGTGGAAGCCGGGCTCTTTCCCGGACAGGTTACCAAGGGCCTGGGGCTGACCCGTGAGGTGATCCATGTTCTGGAGTTTTTCTGCCGGATCTTTGATATCAAGAGCATACGGCTGGAGGCCCTCTTCTATCACAATGCAATTACGTATGAAAGGCACGGGTTCAGCTATTTTGACGAATATGCCCAGATGAAAAGGATCCATGAACTCTTTCAACCTGGAAAAGCGCTCTTCAACAAAATGGATAATAGCACACCCTTCCGTAAACCTGAGTTTGCTCACACCGTGAGGGGCCGTAGCTGGGCCATTCATGACGGCATTCTTGCGGACATTGAAGATGATGTGCTCGACGAGGGCTGGGCTTCACCTGTGATGTACCGGATGGTGGGAAAGCCCAGAGGTATGGTCACATTTCCCGATCCGGTATATTAGTACCTTAGGAATTATTTTAATGCCTCGCGAGGAACCTAAATGTTCATGCCGCTTTTTCGCGATTGGAGTATCCGCGCAAAGCTGATCAGCGTAACCCTCTTTCTGGTCTTGCTACCTCTTCTGTGCGTTGCCTACCTTTCAATGAATCGTTTTGGCAATGCCCTTAAAAGCGCATCCGAGGAAGATCTGGATCATCTCGTCAGAAACATCTATTCCACATGTAAGGTGCAGCAGGAGATGGTCCAGATGAAGGTAACCTCCGATCTGAACGTTGCCCGGGAACTCCTTTACCTTCACGGTCGTGCAATCGAAATTGTGCCGGGAGAAAAACTCCGTTTTGATGCCGTTAACCAGATCACCAGGGAGCGATATCCGGTCACTGTGCCCCTCTGGAAGATAGGGGACAGGCCTCTGAGCCGGGATAATCATTTCGTAGATGAGGTCCGGAAGCTCGTAGGCGGAACCTGCACAATTTTTCAAAGAATTGATGGTAATCGACTCCTTCGTATTTCCACCAATGTCAAAGAAAAGGATGGGAAAAGGGCTGTAGGGACATTTATTCCCCCGGACAGCCCTGTGGCACAGGCGATTTTGGCAGGACGCCCTTATAGGGGCAGGGCATATGTGGTGAACGACTGGTATATCACGGCCTATGAGCCTATTAGGGGGCAGGATGGAAATGTGATCGGGGCTCTTTATGTGGGCGCAAGGGAACAAAGTGCCCAGTCCTTTAAGGACGAGATAAAAGAAATCAAGGTCGGAGATACGGGGTATGTCCTCATCATGGATGGTAAAGGCACCCTAAAGGTCCATCCGGCCAAGGAAGGGGAAAACGTCCTTGATTCCAGAGATTCATCAGGGTTTGAATACATCCGCTCTATGGTAAATGATGCCGTCGCCCTTGAGGAAGGTGATGTAGGCACCATCCGTTATCCCTGGATTAATCCGGAGCTCGGAGAAACAAAATCGAGACAGAAAATCAATAAATACACATACTTCAAACCGTGGAACTGGATAATTGTGGCTGGCACCTATGAGGAAGAAATCTACAGTTCCCTTTACGAGACCGAGCGATTCATCATAATCGTTGTGCTCATGGGCCTCGTTCTGGTCCTTGTCTTGACCCTAACCCTTTCGACAGTGCTGACGAGGCCCATTAAAGAGCTCACAGAGGTAACCACCAGGATGGCAGGCGGAGACCTTTCTGAGAGGGTCATTGTCCGCAATGCAGATGAAATCGGCGTTCTTGGAGTATCATTTAACCGGATGATAGTGCAGGTCCAGCATTACACATCAAATTTGGAAAAGATTGTGGAGTCCAGGACGAAGGAGCTTAAGGAATCAAGGGAGAAAT
>JAIWDV010000207.1:0-3973 GCA_048632525.1 Bacteroidales bacterium
AGGGTGTGTCACCACATTGGTCTTGAAGGATACGTTCGACCAAGTGCCTAAAATGCCTATCTAAGTGTTCCGACAACCTTTTCGACCTCTTCGATAATCTTTCCACTTCTCATAAGGTGCATCATGGTCTCGATATCTTTTGAAAGAATGCGGTCTTTGTCCAGAGGGGGAATGGCATCTCGTATAGCCTTATAAGCCACTAAAGTTCCTTCCCCGGGCTTTATGTTTGTGAAAAGATCCATGGCCTGAGCACTGCAAAGAAGCTCAATGGCGACAACTTGTTCTGTGTTTTTAACGACTTCCCTGCATTTCCTGGCTGAGATGGTTCCCATGGACACGTGATCTTCTTTATTTGCTGATGTGGGAATGGAATCCACGCAGGCGGGATGGGAAAGAACCTTGTTTTCTGAAACCAGGGCAGCGGCTGTGTACTGGGTAATCATGAACCCGGAATTGAGACCTCCGTCGCTTACGAGAAACGCTGGAAGCCCGCTCAATTTCGGGTTTACAAGCCGCTCAATGCGCCGCTCTGAAATATTCGCCAGTTCTGAAACGGCCATACAGAGAAAATCCATTGCAAGGGCCACGGGCTGCCCGTGGAAATTGCCACCGAGTAAAAACTCTTCCGACTCAGGGAAAAAAAGCGGGTTATTTGTGGATGAATTCATCTCCGTTTCCACGACATTTAAAGCGTAGTTGATGGCGTCCTTGCTTGCGCCGTGTACTTGAGGGGAACAGCGCAGGGTATATGCATCCTGTACCCGGGAACAGTCCTTGTGTGAGGAGATGATTTCGCTGTTTTGGGTGATCCGGCCCATGTTGTCAGCGGCTGCGGCCTGTCCCGGGTGAGGTCGTACCCGATGAATTCTCGGATCGAATTCAGTCCTGCTCCCCATGAGAACTTCGAGGCTCATGGCAGCGGCAATGTCAGACATTTTGGCAAGTTTCAAAGAATCGTACACCGCAAGCCCACCGATGGCAGTCATTACCTGGGTGCCGTTCACCAGTGCGAGGCCCTCTCCCGCTTCCAACTGAATGGGCTCCATGCCGCATTTTCTCAAGGCCTCCATTCCGGAAATTCTCTGGTCTTTGTAGAAAACCTCCCCCTGGCCTATCAGAACCAGACAAAGGTGTGCCAGAGGCGCAAGATCACCGCTTGCCCCAACAGATCCCTTCTCAGGTACTATGGGGCAGATACCCAGGTTTAGAATCTTTATAAGGTGGTTGACTGTTTGTAGCCGAATACCAGAGCGTCCCCTCGCCAGATCCTTAATACGAAGGGCCATGACAGCCCGAACCGTCTCTTTGTCCAGGGCGTTTCCCACACCGGCCGCGTGACTCATGAGTATATTTTCCTGAAGTTGCCAGGTATCTTCCTTGGAGATAATTACATCGCTCAGGGCGCCAAAGCCTGTTGTAACACCATATATAATTTTTTCTTCCTGGACCCAGTGCTCGATTAGTTTCCGGGTGCTTAAAATCCGCTTTTCAGACTCCTCAGTGAGGCGAACTTTTGCCTCATACCGGGCAATGGCCACCAGGTCTTCCATGGTCATTCCATCTACACCAAGAAAAATCTCTTCCATAAGCGGTTTATCCTTGAATTTCAGGTTACAGGTTAACAATCAATGCCATTAACTTATGGAATAAAGTTCAAATGACAAAATCCAAATGTCAAATCAAATCCAAAACCCCAATGTCAAAATGTTTATTGAATTATTATCAGCTTTTAAGCGATAATGCAATTGAGGATAAATTACAATACGCAAATTGTATACGGGGGTGACAGTCAAATGATCAATAACATCGATATTTCAGATTCCATGACGATTAAACTGGAAGAAATATATGGTGAGTTGCCTGATATGCCTGAATTTGTTGAAGGTATCAGGAGGGCACCCAAAAGGGATTTTACCTTATCACAGAAAGAAACTGAGCTCGCTCTGAAAAATGCATTACGATATATCCCTGAAAAATGGCATATGACATTAGCGCCGGAATTTCTGGATGAGCTTTTGACAAGCGGTAGAATTTACGGTTACCGCTTCAGGCCGGAAGAAAGGATAAAAGGGAAACCCATCGATGAGTACACGGGCCACTGTATTGAAGGTAAAGCCTTTCAGGTAATGATAGATAACAATCTGGATTTTGATATTGCGCTTTATCCGTATGAGCTTGTTACCTATGGCGAAACGGGTCAGGTATGTCAGAACTGGATGCAGTACAGGCTGATAAAACAATATCTGGAAGTAATGACACGGGAACAGACACTTGTTGTTGAATCCGGTCATCCTCTGGGACTGTTCGCATCGACGATAGAAGCCCCACGCGTTATCATCACCAATGCGTTGATGGTCGGGCTTTTTGATGATCAGGAAAACTGGAACAGGGCCATGTCACTCGGTGTTGCGAACTACGGCCAGATGACCGCCGGAGGGTGGATGTATATCGGGCCACAGGGAATCGTACACGGGACCTACAGCACTCTTTTAAATGCCGGAAGGTCACAACTGGGCATAGCCCCTGATAAGGACTTGAGCGGATATCTTTTTGTCTCGTCGGGTCTGGGCGGAATGAGCGGGGCACAGGGCAAAACCGTTGAGATTACAAACGGTGCAGGGATCATTGCGGAGGTTGATTATTCCCGAATTCAAACAAGACATGAACAGGGTTGGGTGAGCAGGATAGTAGAGGATCCGGCTGAAGCATTTGGATTGGCAAGACAATATCAGGATAAAAAAGAAGGCATTGCCATCGCATTTTACGGAAACATCGTGGACCTGTTGGAGTATGCGGTTAATAACAATATAAATATAGATTTACTGTCTGACCAGACATCCTGTCATGCCGTTTATGATGGTGGATATTGCCCTCAAGGATTGACCTTTGAACAAAGAACTGAACTTTTAAGGACCGATACTGAAACATTTAAAACACACGTCGATCGTTCATTGAGACACCATTATCAAATGATCAGCGCCCTGGTTGATCGGGGCACCTACTTTTTTGATTATGGAAACAGTTTTTTAAAAGCCGTGTTTGATGCGGGCGTGAAAGAAATCTGTAAAAACGGTGAAAATCCCATGGACGGGTTCATATTCCCATCCTATGTTGAAGATCTTATGGGGCCGCTCTTCTTTGATTACGGTTATGGTCCTTTTCGGTGGGTCTGTTTGAGTGGTAAAAGGGAAGACCTTCTAAAGACCGATAAAGCTGCAATGGAATGCATAGATCCTGATAGAAGATTCCAGGATAGAGACAATTATATATGGATAAGGGATGCTGATAAAAACGAACTTGTAGTGGGAACACAGGCCAGGATATTATATCAGGATGCCCTGGGAAGAACGAAAATAGCCCTTAGATTCAACGAAATGGTTAGAAACGGCGAAATCGGCCCTGTAATGATGGGTAGAGATCATCATGATACAGGCGGTACGGACTCACCATTCAGAGAGACTGCCAACATAAAAGATGGCAGTAACATAATGGCGGATATGGCAATCCAATGTTTTGCCGGAAATGCCGCCAGGGGTATGAGCCTGGTCGCCTTACACAACGGTGGGGGAGTAGGAATCGGAAAAGCAATAAATGGCGGTTTCGGATTAGTGCTCGATGGGAGTGAAAGAGTAGACAGCATCATTAAGAGAGCAATACCATGGGATGTAATGGGAGGGGTTGCAAGACGGGCATGGGCAAGGAATGAAAATTCTATTGAAACAAGCATAAAATACAATGAATTGCGCCAGGGGGCAGACCACATCACGCTTCCGTTTATACCGGATGAAAACTTGATAAAGGATTTGGTAGCAGAGGCATTTGTGAGGATGGAGTAGAAAATTCAATGAGTTACATCTAACCGCGGTAACATCTCAAAAAGTTCGGGCTATATCAGAAAAATCCCCCTCAATCCCCCTTTGCAAAAGGGGGAAGCAATCGGAATGCCCGGACTTATTGAGAACTTACAGGGAAA
>JAIWDV010000208.1:0-3953 GCA_048632525.1 Bacteroidales bacterium
GATGCCTTTTGGCCTGACATTCCCAATAGTTATGTTCATGGGCTCCAGGGTAAAAGGATCTATGGAAAAATCTTCGATAGCTCCTGTTGTGGCACGCATTCCAAATTTGATGCCACCCCCTTCAAATGCCGGACCCGCAGAACAGGCAGCGCAGGCAAGCCAATCTTTGTTGCCGATAACGATTTCCGCATTAGTCCCTATATCCATGTAAAGAGTAATTTCCTCAGAAAGGTACATCCCCGATCCCATGACGCCGGCTACAATATCTCCGCCCACATAGCTTGAGACATTAGGATAAACCAGTGCTGTAACATGGTCACTTAAATTTATTCCCAAAGCTACCGCTTTTATCGGCGGATATAAAGCTGTGGCTGGAACGTATGGCGAACGTCTTATATACCTGGGATTAACCTTCAGCAAGAGCTGGGTCATGGTTGTGTTTCCTGCCAGTGTTATAGCCGAAATATCGTCAGTATCAACATCGGCCTGCTTTATTATTCGGTCTATTATCTTGTTAATAGATTGTATAACAACATTATGAAGTTTTTCCAGTCCTCCTGGTTTTTCGGCATACACAATTCTGCTTATAACATCTTCGCCATAACTTATCTGCCCATTAAAATCGCCATAATTTGACAGGACACAGCCGGTTTTAAGATCAATCAATTGGCCATATATTGTTGTAGTACCAATATCCATGGCTATAGCGAAATTACTGTCAGTAGTATCGCCAGGCTGAATATTTATAATACGTGTAAGACCGGTTTCGTGGACAGGGTTGGCTATTATCGCTGTGGCTTTAAACGCCTTTTCCCTTATTACGTCTGGTGCTTTTCGAATAACAGAAAGTTCAATTTCCAGATGATGCTTGTTATAAATTTTTCTAAGATAGCCGACTATTCTGGTTACATCCGGCCTGTTATTCTGTGCAGTAGGCTCGGAAAGCTTAAGGTATTTTTTTTCAACAGGAGGTATGAAAAGACCTTTTTCTTTTAAATCCTCCAGATTTATTTCCTTTATAAGTGCAGCCCGCCGCGGGGTACTCTGCATATTAAGCACGCCGGCATCTATCTCTGATTCTATGGGAACACGGACAACTATATCGCTTATTATGGTGCTCAAGCAGGCCTGGCGGTATCCTTTGGAGATATCCTCTTCGTTTAATTTCTCAGATATTCCTCCGTCAACTTTTCCTTCCTCAATAATGACGCGGCACTTTCCACAAACACCCTCCCCACCGCATGAGGCATTAATATGTACTCCCGCTTCCATGGCGGCACGGATGAGGTTTTCTCCATCTTTAACCATTATTTCTTTATTGTGAGGAAGGAATAAAACTTTATGCACACATATCTCCTTTTGAAAACTCAAGCTTAATATTTAGCAAAATCTTATTGAAATTGCTCGCAATAAATTGAAACCTAAAATAAAATGTAAGCGTTCACGGAACATTGAAATTAGAAATTGGAAATTTGGCCTTCATGCTTTTGCACTGTTCTTCCCAATTTCTACTTTCTAATTTCAAGTTTCTAGCCGTGAACAACTACAATAAAATTAACATAGTTGACATTAACTTGCAATCCCCGCCTGAATATATAATAATTTAAATGGCGATTGTTAAGTGTTTTTGAATTTGATATTTAGCCGAAAACTATATATTAAAGGAAAAAATGACGTCGCTTGCCTGATCTAACAGCCTTCTTATTTTTTATGAAAAATAGCGTCATATTCATATACGATGCAAATCAAGAAATAATATTTGGATAGCTAATATCGTTGATTTATTTCTTAACATTTAAATTGTTAGCCCAATATGTGCAAAGGTCTTCTAATGAATGACATAGAATGGGAACATTGTAATCGGTGCAATGGTAGAAGAAAGCATGATGTCCTTCACCAAAATACAATAAATTATTCCGAAGAAATAGAAGGAAAATATAGCATCTGTGGTGCGGATACCTACGAAGTATTAAAATGTTGTGGATGTGAATCAATACAATTCCGACATAAAAGTTGGTTTTCAGAGGATATTGACCCCGGAACTGGTGAACCAGAGATCGTGGTAAGATGCTATCCTCCCCCTTTGTTTAGAAAAGAACCAGAATGGCTTTACGCCATATCGGTTTCTGACAGGGAGGTTTTTTATCCAGCATTAGCGTTAGATTTGAAAATAACCAATCTTTTTAAAGAAATTTACATTGCATTACAAAATGATGCACCACAACTTGCAATGCTTGGAATTCGAGCACTTCTCGAAACAATCATGATTGATAAAATCGGAGACAGAGGAACATTTGGAGACAATATAAAAGTATTTGAAAAAGAAGGGTATATTTCATCTAAGCAAAAAAATGTATTGGAGCCGGTTTTAGAAGCTGGTCACGCTGCTATGCATAGAGGATACAGGCCCAATAAGAATGAAGTAGCACGCATTATGGATGTAACTGAAAATATAATTGAAACAATCTATATTAACGAAAACAGGTTAAGTAAAATATCTAAAAAAATTCCAGCTAGGAAAAAAATAAAAAAGGGCTAACAACCGCGTCAACAAAGGACCGGCGCAAACTACCGCGCCGGCCGGTTACGCGGAGCCGTTAGCCAGAGAATGAGGAACAGAAGATAATGGAATCAACATGGGCTTCCGGGGCAATAGAGCTTTTACGTCACGCAGATTTACACATTGACCTCAAAACAGCTTTCGACAAACGCATTGCGTTCATTAGCATCGATAACAGCGTCGAAACGATGATACGCAGTTATCTGAGCCTCCCAAGATCGAAATCCGGCATCAAAGTGTCCCGAAAGGAATTGGACGAGGCAGGCAACAGCTTCCCGAGCCTCTTGGGCCTGCTATCGTCCCACGCCGCGGACAAGCTCGTCGGCATCGATGCGGCGGATGTGGAGCACTACCACCGCATTCGAAACACCCTTTATCATGAGGGCACTGGCCTCAGTGTTGATGACCAATATCTCATGGCATACAGGGGCATCGCCGGAGTTCTTCTGCAAAACCTGTTTGGCTCCGTAGTGGGTCCCTCATTGGCCGGGCCTGACACACTAGAAAGGCTGATAGTAAACTGGAACAACATCGAGCAAATCATACGAGAACGTACTGAAACAAAGGGGGTATCCGCTACCCAGATATGGGAGAAAGCATTGGCTGCTGGGATAGCAGATGACTGGGATTTGCAACTCCTTGGTGAGCTGCGGAAGGCGAGAAACCGACTGGTGCATTCGAGTTCCATTGACAAAGAGGAACTGGCACATTGGATTAATACATCCGGGGACCTCCTGAAGAAGCTCTCCGATAATACGCGGGCAACAGAAACAACTTCCCCTGCGGACGTAACCTTAACATACAAGAAAGTTCGTATAGACAAAGACCTGCATCGTTATTCCCTGGCGGTATCGGTGACCCTTAACAAAACACCAGATCAAGGCTTCTTTCGTGTGGTCATTTTTTGGCCGCTTGACGTGGGAGGCATGCGGGCGAGCGGTTTCAAACAGGGAGAAGAACAAGAAATTGAAGGCCGTCGATATTTAGAACTTCCACTTGACGTCCATGAAAGGTTGTGGCCCGGCCAAACGATGAAAGTTGTTGGGGGCAGGACTGGCGCACAGATCGAGTATTCCGTTGATCTTTCCGGCGTGCCGGAGCGCATCGTCGAGACGGTGACGGCCTTCGGTGTGCGCGAAGACGTAGACGTGCAGGCCTACGTGATCATGCCGGATCATGTGCACTTGATACTGAAGATAAGAGGCGAATTGCGACTCGCCGACGCCGTTCGCGAGCTCAAGAGCATTCTCGCCCGCGAGGTCAACCAGCAGCTTCGAACGCAGGGACCCGTGTGGCAGCGCGGGTACCATGACCGGGAGCGCTATGCGGGCCGGGAGCGGGAAAAGCGACAAAGCGCTCGCGACAGCCTGCTGACGATCGATTCATCGTACTC
>JAIWDV010000209.1:0-3952 GCA_048632525.1 Bacteroidales bacterium
CATGGATTTAGGAATTCAGGAATTTAGGAATTGAAATATGAATCTTTTCCTTATCTTAATCCCTCAATCCCTAAATTCACAATTCCTCAATTTGGCTCCATATAGCCATTATGATGAGGATGGTGTCCAAAAATCGGACATAGTTCTTAGATCAAATAACGAGGTCTGACATATATATAAATGGACAGGCATTGTCAATTCAACTTGGTGTATGTTAGTTTCTTATCTGTGAAATTCTGTCTACTTTATGTGAATAGACGGAGCGAAGCGACTCCTCAAATAGTCAATATTCAATCGTCAATATTCAATTTGGTTCCGGTTTATCCGGGTTAGGAGTTTTTGATTATGTCACGGCTCATCAAAGAGGTTCAGGTCAACATCCCGTTTACGATGCTCCATGAATCATACCTTAAACGTTTCATCAAGTACGGACTCAATCCGGAAATTGGATTTGATGCCGCTGCCCTTGACCAATACTCCCTTTCAGATTATAGCGGTATTGCTGATCAACTTCATGAATGTGGCCTTACAATCACTCTTCACGCGCCTTTTGTGGATCTGTCCCCAGGATCTCCAGACCCAAAAGTATGGGCGATAACGCAAAGCAGGTTTGAACAAATACTCCGACTGATCCCGTTTTTCAGGCCAAAAACGCTCGTATGCCATGCGGGATATGATGAAAAAAGATACGGATATATTAGAGCTGTGTGGGTTGAAAAGAGCTTGGAAATGTGGTCCTGGCTGGCGAAACGTGTAAGGGATGAGGGTGCGTTGTTAGTGATAGAAAATGTGCATGAACACAGGCCTGACGATATTCGGTTCCTTTTTGAAAACCTGCAGGACCAGGGGGTGGGCTTTTGTCTGGATATCGGTCATCAGGCCGCATTTAGCCGTGCCCCTCTTGAAAAGTGGATCGAATCGCTCGGACAATACATCGCCCAACTTCACCTCCATGATAATTCCGGAAAACAGGATGAACATCAGGCATTGGGCCGGGGATTGATAGATTTCCATATGTTTTTCAAAAAACTCGTAACCATAAGAAAAAAGCCTCCAATAATTACACTTGAACCACACAGGGAAGAGCACTTATGGCCCAGCTTTGAATATCTTGAAAGGATTTGGCCGTGGTAACAGGACAAAGGGGCTATTTCCCATTGAACTTTGGGATCCCTTGCTATAATGTAGCGTTTTCATAATATATAATCCCATAAAAAGTGAAGGGCATGCGTAATTCTGAGGACAGTCATTCCATGGATACTGTAATGGACCATCCATTTCCCAAATCCACTACCGTTGCGGAAAAATGTAAACGACTCTTAGAAGTGGTAGTACCCGAGGATACCCTGGCCATTCTTATCAATGCCGATCCGGATGCCATGGCAAGCGCCCTGGCGTTAAAAAGGTTTTTCTGGCGGAAGGTAAGACAAGCAGTGATTTACCATATCAATCCCATTCAACGGGGTGATAACCTGGCTTTCGTCAAACTCCTCAAGATTGATCAAAGGCTCATCAAATACATGAGACCTACTAAATTTACCAAATGGGCGATCGTCGACTCCCAGCCCCACCATCACGAGGATTTCCTGAATAAGCAATTTGATATCATCATCGACCATCACCCCCTGGGTCCATTATCTAAGGGTCATTTCGTCGATATCAAAGAAAACTACGGTGCGGCTTCAACCATCATGACCGAATATCTCAGGGCAGCTAAAATAAGACCATCTCCCAAACTGGCAACGGCACTTTTCTACGGGATTAAGACTGATACTGACAATTTTGTAAGGGCATCTCTTCCCAACGATATTAATGCCTTCAGATATCTCTACGAGTTCACCAATATGAATCTCATTAAAAAGATCGAGTCTTCAGAGATTACCCAGGATACACTGGCGAGCTACCGGATCGCAATGAAGCGCCTGACATTCCTAAGGCACATTGCGTTTATTCATATGGGAGAGGTCGATAATCCTGATATTCTGGTGATTATCGCTGATTTCTTTTTGAAGATGGCTGAGGCCACATGGTGCGTTGTGTCAGGCATTTGGGATCAGAAACTTATTATAATTCTTAGAAATGCCGGATTCAGGCTTGATGCCGGTAAAATGGCTCAGAAACTTTTTGGCCAGTTGGGATCTGCGGGCGGGCACAAGGATGCTGCCAGGGCTGAAATTCCTTTAGAGGCGATTCCTAAAGCAATAAAAGGCCGATCTGATGTGGACGAATTT
The DNA here is from genome assembly GCA_048632525.1 of Bacteroidales bacterium. Classification (GTDB taxonomy): domain Bacteria; phylum Desulfobacterota; class DSM-4660; order Desulfatiglandales; family Desulfatiglandaceae; genus 4484-190-2. The sequence goes on from JAIWDV010000209.1 coordinate 2,232, forward strand.
GTATTGAAAAGTATTAAGGCCCTTAAATAGGTATATTCTGAAGGAGATCAACTTTGGCGGCTTTCAAAACCATAGCCATTGACGGAAAACTGATCGAAGAGGTCAAGCACTTCGCCGAGCAGGGAAACCGCCAGGGTTTGAAAAAACTCATTGACGACATGAGAGCCGCGGATCTAGCGGATTTAATAGAGCATCTGGATCCTGAAGAACGCCTCTTTATTTTCAATTTGCTGGAACCTGACGGGGCCGGAGAAGTTCTGGTAGAGATTGAAACTCCAGTCCAAGAGCGAATTCTGAAAGATCTCGACAATCAGGCCATCACTGAAATCGTTCAGGGGCTTGACTCTGATGACGCAGCCGACCTTGTTGGTGATCTGCCGGACGATCGGGCAAGGGAGATCATTGAGAGAGTCGGGGATGAAGTCTCTGAAGAGCTTGAAAAACTGCTGCCTTACCCGGAAGATACAGCGGGCGGCATCATGGCCCTGGAGTTTGTGGCGGTTAAAGCCGATGCCAGTGTCAAGGATGCAATTGATACCATTCGGGAAAAAAGGGAAGAGGTTGAGAATCTTTATTATATCTGGGTTGTAGACGACTTGGGGAAGTTGGTAGGTGTTATCTCTTTGAAGGATTTGGTGCTTGAGCCAACAGACCGAAAAATTAGCGATATAATGAATCCCGAGGTGATTTCAGTACATGTGGATACGGATCAGGAAGAAGTCGCCCGTCTTGTCAAGAAATATGACCTGGTGGCCATCCCAGTGGTCGGTGATGATCATCGGCTGGCGGGTCGAATTACCCATGACGATATCATTGATGTAATCGAGGAAGAAGCTGATGAGGATATCTCTTTGATGGCGGGCGTTATTGACCAGGAAATTACAGAAGAGTCAACACTGAAAATATCGAGGGCCAGGCTGCCCTGGCTGATTGCGGGGCTTTTTGGCGGGATACTTGCCGCCGCTGTGATCAACCAATTCGAGTCCTCCCTGGAAAAAATCCTCGCCCTGTCATTCTTTTTCCCGGTAATCATGGCAATGGGTGGAAGCACAGGTACTCAGGCAGCAACTATTGTTGTCAGGGGAATGGCAACAGGTGATATCAGCCTGGTGAATATCGGAAAGCGGCTCTGGATGGAAATGAGGGTTGCCCTTGTGAATGCCCTCGTCTGTGGGATTCTTCTTGCCCTGATTGTAGGGACCTGGGTTTCGGACTATGGTTTGGGGTCTGTCGTGGGGCTGGCCCTGGTATTGATCATTGTAAACGCAGGCGTTATCGGTTCCGCTGTTCCTATGGCCCTAAAAAAATGGAACATTGATCCAGCCCTTGCCACCGGGCCTTTCGTAACAACATCAAATGATATTTTGAGCCTCTTGATCTACCTGGGGTTAGTAACAATTTACCTGCGAGTGACGTAGGAGGCTGTTCGGCCTCCTGACAGTTCTCATCACCGCCATAAAGGGAATCGGCCAATACTTCTTCAGGTGCAAGGCTACGTTCCTTGGTCGATTCAATAGCGGGAATCAAGGCATTGGCATCGCTTTCATGGGCAGGGTCTACTTGAACATGGGTGATCAAATTCAGTGTCCCTTCTCTGGCTTCTTCCTGCTTACAGTAGGTCTCCATCACCTGTACCTGATAACCCTGTCCTTTATGACCACTGTATGTTGCGTCAGGATCTGAAGGGTTCTGAAGAGAGTCAGAAGGGATTTCTTTTGGTT
>JAIWDV010000210.1:0-3922 GCA_048632525.1 Bacteroidales bacterium
TTTTAGGGTTCGCGCAAAAATAACTTCATCCCGCTGAAGCGGGACTCAGATACAGGTTGGATTTGGCCGATCTGAATGAGCGAAGCCACAGGAATAGTGAACTATTTCGAGGACTTCGTGAGTGAAGATCGACCGAAGACGACCTTGAAGATGAGATGAGAGAATGTGAAGTTATTTTTGCGCGAACCCTTAGTTGACGCTTTGTGGTTTTTTCGCTATAAATATCCCTGCATGTACACAGAATAATGGAAGAATAATACCTGAATCTTGCACCAACTATCTACTACGGCTTGAAGCGCTTTGCCTTTAAAGCTCGTTTCATGATTTTGATCCTCAACATATAGGTAATATGCCTGCGGGTCAAAATCACTCCAACTTCGCTTTAAATACAAGGCTTTCTGAACCTCGCTACGATACTTGGTGCAAGATTCAGGTAGTAAAAGGGGTTTTCTTATGAGGAAGGTAATATGTGTGTTCCTGTTCTTAGCGACCGCCTGCGCATGTGGGGGGCAATTAGGGGGCTCTTCTGAATCAAACTTACAAAATTTTTCCATTGCGATACCTGAGGGATGGAGGCAATTAAATAACTCCGAATATCTCATGATAACAAGAGAAGGAGCCTTTTCACAATATATTCTCGTTCAACAGCGCCGTGTAGACAAACCCTTCAAGCACACAGAAAAGAAATTGAACAAGTACATGCTTCCGCAACAAGCCTCAGAGGTCATAATGGATGAAATCAGGTCAGACAGTCGCGTTCTGAATTTCCACTTAAGTGAGTACGTTCGGACCCGGATAAACAAATACAATGGGTTTAGAATTGTATATACATACAAAGAGAAGGGTGGATTGAACTTTTTGACCATTTTTTATGGGTTTCTGGAAGGGGATTGGTTTTATTGCTTACGCTATAGTGTTGAGGTAAAGAAATACACTGATGAAGATATCGAAACCTTCGAAAAGGTTTTGGATAGCTTCAAGATTTCAGGAGCCCCATCTGCGTAATTTCAATCAGGCTGAGAGATCAGACCCCAAAGATTTCGACCATTTGGACCAAAACATGTCTTATTGTTGTCAACTAATCCATATCAATGACACACAACTATCATTTGCCTATCGTCTTTCAGCAAAATCAGGGATGGCCTCAAGGTGCAAGAGAATTGGTTCTTCTGCCCTTTTGTGATTGATAATTGAATTCCCTTTCTATATTAAGATAGGTACAGGAATTTTCTAAAGAAGGAAAAATACCATGCTTCTTGATCCTATTCTGGGATTATTCTCCAATGACTTGGCCATTGATCTCGGCACAGCTAATACCCTCGTGTATGTAAAAGGTATAGGGATTGTCTTGAACGAGCCATCCGTGGTGGCTGTCAGGAAGGATGGAGTGGGAGCCAAGAAGGTTTTAGCAGTTGGTCAAGAAGCAAAAATGATGCTTGGCAGAACTCCGGGAGACATTGTGGCGATTCGCCCCATGGAAGAAGGAGTGATTGCGGATTTTGAAATAACTGAAGCGATGCTTCGTCATTTCATAAGGAAGGTCCACAAGCGGCGGAGATTCTTAAGGCCTCGAATCATTATCTGTGTCCCCAGTGGAATAACCCAGGTTGAAAAGCGGGCGGTGCGTGAATCGGCTGAGTCTGCCGGAGCAAGGGAAGTGTACCTTATCGAGGAGCCAATGGCGGCTGCCATTGGTGCAGGACTGCCCATAACAGAACCGATTGGCAACATGGTGGTGGACATTGGTGGTGGCACCACAGAGGTTGCGGTGATTTCTCTGGCAGGTATTGTCTGCAGCAGATCTGTGAGGGTCGCTGGTGATAAGATGGATGAAGCCATACTCTATCACATCAAAAGAAATCACAATCTCCTGATAGGCATCAACACCGCCGAAATTATCAAGATTAGCATTGGCAGCGCCTATCCAAGCGAGGAGAGTGAGAGCGTTGAAGTGAGGGGGAGAGACCTGGTAACAGGGATCCCAAAGGTTTTGACTATAGGTTCAGATGAAATAAGGGAGGCCATTTCAGGCCAGGTGGAGACAATAGTTGAAACCGTGCACGCTGCCCTTGAGCAAACCCCTCCGGAACTGGGAGCTGATATTGTGGACAAAGGAATTGTTTTGACTGGAGGCGGTTCATTGCTAAAAAACCTCGATGTTCGTCTCGGGGAGGAGACCAGAGTTTCAGTTACCATCACTGAAGATCCTCTGTCCGATGTAGTCATTGGTTCAGGAAAGACCTTGGACAACCTGTCAATTTTGAAGAAAATTGCGATCCAGTAAGGCTATCTCTTTGAGTTTTAATCTCCGATAAAATAAACGAGCATCTTCCTGAACAAGAACTCAATTTTTTAAGCTCATACCGCCACTTTTTTGAAAAAACCCGGAAAATGTTAAGTGGCGCACACATTTTTTATGTCTTAGAGCATAGACAACGATAATTAGTCTTGCTATACTGCAATGCAACTGCCACTCTTAGAAGGGCCCAAAATTGCTTCTCCCGCCGGCCGGCGGGATTCGGTTTAGTGAATATAGAGATAGAAAATGATTCAAATTCTCAAATTTTACAAACTCCGAAATTCTGTACGATTGATGCGAAAAGGTTTCCAGAAATTGCCGATACGCAGCCTCCAAGGGGTAGTTATGTCCCTTTGAAGGCTTCTATATTTTTTGATCTCGATAAATATAGATCACTCGAAAGGCAGACACTGGGAGGCGCCAGCCCAAAAAATCGCAATCTCCACTGAGTTAAAGTCCCCCGTCGTTTGAGAGAAACCAAACTGCTCCTATCACGCCTTGAGACAAATAGTTGGGCACAAGCGCATGTCCAGATGCACTTACATGGTGCAAAGGAGGTCGATGATGGCTATTATTACGATCTCAAGGGGCTCATATTTCAGGGGCAAAGAGATTGCCCAGAAAGTAGCTCAAAAGTTAGGATACGCTTGCATCTCTCGAGAGAACCTTCTCAAGAATTCTAAAGAATTTAACATCCCCGAGATAAAATTGCTTCATGCATTTGAGGATGGGCCCTCAATTTTAAATCGTTTTACTCGCGGAAGAGAGAGATACATTGCTTACATTAAGGCTGCCCTATTAAACAATTTAAAGAAAGACAATTTAGTCTATCATGGCTTTGCATTTCACTGTTTCGTGAAAGACATACCCTGCACGCTCAAGGTTCGGATCACCGCCGAACTGGAAGATCGTATAGGATACGTGATGGAACGCGACAAAATCTCAAAAAGGGATGCTGAACGTTTCATAAGAAAGGTTGACGAGCAAAGAAGAAAATGGAGCCGGAGGCTTTACGGGATCGACCCTTCGGATCCAAGCCTATATGATCTGGTTCTCCATATCGGAGAAATCACAGTAGCGGATGCGGTTGATACAATATGCCATGTTATTGGATTTAAACAATATCAAACGACCCTTGAATCTAAAAAGGTGATGAGTGATTTAGCTCTGACTGCTGAAGTGAAAGCTGCCTTAATGGACTTGAGCCCAAATATTGGGGTATCCTGTGAAAATGGCATAGTCACCCTGGAAACTGACGATAGATCAGTTCAAGAGCGAAAACTAATTACGAACATGATGGATATTGATAAAACAGTCAGGGGGATCAAGGGAATCAACGTGGTCGTCGAGGGATTCTCTCATGATAGCAGTCTATACCGATCAAACCAACCGACCAAATGCACAAGAGAAATAATTGGAACTTATTTCAGCGAGCTTGGATAATATCCCTTAAACCATCCCGCAGTAGTGGGGTGGTCCCAGCTCTGCTATGCGTGTTAGATAGTGAATTGTGATGGCCTATGGAAAAAAGTTCAAATGACAAAATCCAAATGTCAAATCAAATCCAAAACCCCAATGTCAAAATGTTTTCCAAAACGATCAGATATTTATCTGTAAATACTC
>JAIWDV010000211.1:0-3906 GCA_048632525.1 Bacteroidales bacterium
TGAACAGGCATCGGTGTAGCCGCAATCAGAACACATCCATGATTTCTGTGGCATGAAGATACGGCTTTCAATAGCAGTCAAAACCATTGATGCTATCCTGGCAAACCTTTTGCGATCTGATGCTGTCCTCACTGTGAAATAATACTCCATCTTTGGTGTCTTCAACTTACGAAGTACATCCATACGGCAATTGACATCAGCGGTGGGAAACACATATTTATTCGTAGCCAGAAGATACGAATAGGCTGTAAACTGCATATCTTCATCAACCGTGGATTGAGATTTTGCCTTGGCAGCGGTTTTATTGTCTACCACAAGCAGTTCACCGTTTTGATCCCTCAACAGCAGGTCCAGCACTCCTATCAGGTTTAGTTCAGTTGCTTCGCCTTCCGGCGTGTAGAGTGTAGCTGCCAAAGGCAACTCAACCCCTACGACCTGCATGCCTGTCAGATCGACAGTTTCATAAAACACCTTCAACAACCTTTTACCAAGCTCGATAGCACTGTCCTTGTTCGGTGCTTCCTTCTTGTAGATGACCGGAACAGTTGAATTGTCTATCTCTTGTGAAAGATAATCGGCAAACAACTCTTCAAGTATGTTCAGAGGTTCAAGGTAATCTCTATCCATCAGAGACCGGTAGTATCTCTCTGCGCAAACATGAATAGCGCTGCCAAAAGGAAGGGCGATTGAAAGGCGCTCCAATGGAATGGCTTCAACATACATGAACTGGTATTTTAACGAGCAATTCAGATAAACAAATATCTGACTGTGTGAAATATGAAGCTCTTGTTTTAATTCTTGTAATGCCTGGCTTTTTGGCATAATGCACCTCCTTGATTAAAAAGGGGGAAGATACTCAAAGCACCTTCCCCTGGTTAAAATTCATCTTACTCATCCAAAAGATTCTCAATAAGGCTTGATGCATCTGCCCTGGTCAGGTAATCAACAGCCACTGCATACGCCTCAAGGGAATGCTCGTTAAGCTTGCTTTTCGATATACCCCGTTCCAGAGACAGGCTCATGATGTATTTGTGCTGTTTGGCGGAAATACGGTTATTGCCATTTCCATTATCGCCACCGTTGCCATTTCCATTGCCACCGTTGTTATTGCCTCGTTTAAAGTTGTTGTTGCTCTTGTTTTTGTTATCACTTTGCCCAAGGCTGGGAGCCTTACTGCTGCTTTTGTAAAGGTGCAGACCTACGCCAAGCAATGTGGCACACTTTTTAAGAGCATCTGTGCCTGCGGCCTTAAAATCATCTGCAAGAGAAATCATATCTCCACTCTCTCTGGCTCTGGTAATCTTACTTGAACCGAACTGCGTTTTAGCAATATCACCTGCTGCCAGCTTGCCGAGAACAACTACCTCATCCGTATTGTCGAGGATTTTATGTTCCAGGATCTCAAAGCTCCATTTTGCTTCAAAGGAATCATTCAGCCTCTGGATTACGGAACTTCCTTCGATGTAATCCAGCATTTTGCCAAAATTGCCTTCTCGTTGTTTAATCTGCTCCGGGCCAAAAGGTTTTTCTAATAATTCTCTATTCATTGTTGCCTCCTGTATGATTTAAGAGTTTAGAAACGACAAAGGCCCGGCCAATACGAAATTGACCGAGCCTTTGTCGGGGTTATGGTGATGTGAATCACCGGCTATTTGTTGTGATGATAATTTCTACGCAATCCCCTCCTTTTCTTGCTGTATCTGATTGTGTGAATTAAACGCACATCCTTGGCATTTCGTTTTGTCCCGGCATCCTTTACAGACCTTTTCTTTGTCTAAAATCTTCGGCAGATACTCGAAAACAAATTCAATGCCTTTGGTCATAGGAATACCCAATGCCCAGGATATCCGCCTTAAAGTGGAAGATGATTTCATGCTCATCTCTGGGGTATATGCCATTGTTCTTTCACCTCCTTTCAAAACAAAAAAAGCCATCTGCCCGCGGGGGCAAAATGGCTCCTTATTAATGGTGTAAATTCTTTGTTTCAGTTTATTTCGTCATACATCTTTTTTATGATCCCGTTGTCCGCAAAACTGTAATAACGCTCATCCTCCATTGAAATTATCAGGTGCTCGTGCACAAGAATACCCATAATCTTGGAAGCCTGAACTATTCTTTTTGTAATTGCCATGTCCTCTTGTGATGGTGAGAGATCACCGCTTGGATGATTGTGGCACAGAATCATGGCACAAGAGTTTGCGAGTATCGCAGGTTTCAACACCTCTCGCGGATGAACCTGTGCAGATGTCAGATCTCCGGTCGAAACAATATTGAGGCCGATAATCGCGTTCCTGGCGTTAAGCAAGATTATACAAAACTGTTCTCGATCAGGCTGGCCTTGAGTTTCTATGAGTTTCTGAATAAGGTGCTGTGCCTGTTTTGAGTTATTCAACCGACACTGCTCAAATGCAACGCGCTTATCTCTGACCAGTAATACTCGAAAGATCGAAATGAAGTTGTTGTACTTTGAGCGGTTGGCAGGGGCTTCGAAAAGGTTCTGCTGTCTCATTCTTTGCGAGCCCTCTTTAAATAAACGATTGCTTCTTCTTTTTTCTTTCATTACACCTCCTCTCAACGCAAAAAAGGGCCATCGAAATCAATCGACAACCCTTCTCGTGTTACTGATAAATGGGTTATAGAAAAGTTAGTGGGGGCTATAAAATATACCTCACGAAATATTCCGTTATTCATATATAGGGTACCGCAGACAATAAATCTGGTTCGATTTTGAATGATGACAATGATGACAGGTTTGATTGATTGGCTGGAAATATATTGGCGGATGCCGCTAAATTAAGAGGACCACGATGGATTCCAGTTCTATGATGCTAAAAACTCGCTAACAGAAGTAGGTCGACTTACATTAGCAGTTATCTAAATAGAATATTACCGCAATTCTTTTTATTCAAAATAGTAGAGAAAGCAGGAGCAGTAGATATCAGCACAGCAGGAGCGTGGCAGATTCTGTAGGTTTCGTTTACATAATACGAATTATCATGATGGACGCAAGTTATAAAAGGCATGATTTTGTCGGGGCTGAAATTTGTTGTTATAGGCTCTTGATTATGATGAACCTCAAGTCTGTCTGATAATTAAGTTTGTATTATGTCATCGAAACCTACAGAATATGACATGCGGGTCGCACCTCGGTCTAAAAGTCCAAAAAAGAGTCTGTAGGAGAAATCGAATAAATGACTATATTTCTGCGGCTAATACTTCTGGCTTGTCTAAAACTATAAAAGCCCGAATACAGGCATCTGATGGCTCCTGAAAGGCATTTTGGGAAGATAAGTGAGAAGTAATAATGGTAGTAAAGTATATCGTCTAAATTCAGCATCCCATTTTATCAGTAATTTATTGAACGTGTTCATAGCTACTTAACTTAAGTGCCAAGCAGTAGCAACAGCAACCAGGGCATAGCCTTTACTACAAATTCATCTGCCCCTATATCATAACCCGATCCTTGCGGTCTCGAATCTCCGTCAATATCATTGTCAGGTGCCCCGACAGCCGTGCCTGCATCTTTACAGGGTGACAGCGATTTCAGATGATAGTCGCCACCTCCAACAAAAAGGGGATCGGAATCTATGTTACCTTCTCCACTGTAGCCACCTAATATATTAGAGTAAGTTACTATGGCCGCTTCCTCCCAATTGTAACGATAAATCTCATCTGGTGAGTTATAATACAGAATACAGTTGGTAATAGTCGATTGATTGGATCCAATATGTATACCCCCACCATCGTCGCCTGCCACATGCGCGAGCAGAAGATCTGGGACGGGTATTTGAACGACTGTTATGGCGAGGCCGAGACGCGCCTCGCCGAGGATGCGGCGGCAGCCACGGCGCTCGCATGCCTGGCGGGGGCGAATACGACAGACGCTGCCGCAGCACTACGCGAGTT
>JAIWDV010000212.1:0-3898 GCA_048632525.1 Bacteroidales bacterium
CCACCTGCTATGACACTATTTCAGGAGTTGCGGGTTTTACGCAATAGGGCCGTTCGCGCGCGAGACTTTGACATCGATCCCCAGCGTGCCATTGAGTTTGCACAACTTGCAGACAGAATTGTCGTCTCGCTGGAGACCGAACAAACGGTAGAGCAATAAGCCGGCCGAGTGCAATAGAACAGGTTAGATGCATAATTCCAAAGTAATATTTGACAAATGAATAAAACCCTTCCAATTCCTTCGGTTACAGAACTCATAGCACGGTGTTGGACTGAGAGCGAAACGGCCATACGTACCTCATTCCGCGAAAAACATCCTGATTTGGATGAAGTCTTCATTACGAGACTCTTTCACGATGTGCTACGAGAAACTTTCCATAAAATAAGCGATGAGGGAAAGGTTGAAGAAGCATTTCTAAAAGACTTACGCAAAGCCTTTCCGACTTATGCATATTCAGAAGTTTTAGCAAACATTTCCTCTGGGTTGGTTGCCAGTGTTACGCTCCACCCACCAAAGATTGAGGAATACACTGGTGGTGACTTAGGACTATTATTGACTCGACCAAACGTATCCGAATCTTATGACTATGAAACTAAACTGATTGTAGGCGGCTATCGTCGGGGGCTGCTATGCCAAGCGAAAGTGAAAAGACGTAATGGTAAATGGGGGCAGTTTAGTAAAAATCAGAAGAAAATGCTCCCTAATCATGTTGATTATTTGGCACTGCTTCTTTATGAATATGCGGACTTAGAGCGATTAGAATTGTTGCCATTTCATTGGCAGCTTTGCAAAGACTCACATTTTAAACAGATTAAGAATTGGATAAAGTCTGGTTCTTTCCCTATGCTTCAGACTTCTGAAGATACAATTGATCTCTTAGGAAAGGATAAAATTGGAACTGACGACAACGAAATAATAGACGAGTTCATATGTCCGAAAACAAGATCATATATGGAAATAAAGATATTTTGGCCTGATAAACCATCAGGCTTTGAGGTTAAGCTTTTGCAAAAGATACCTGAAAGACAAAAACAGTATGTCTATGTAAAAGTATAGGCCACTAAGGCATCTAACCTTCGCCTGGAGGTGTACTGGCAAAATCGCTGACGCTCATTTGCCAGCGCACTCACGCGATTCGTTGGGCGAGGATTGAATGGGGTCACCCATTAAAGGGCCAGTCAAGAGAAAAAACACCTCTCCCTCCAAAAAAATACATCCTTTTTTAGCTCGTCCTCTTACTTTCGTACCAGCACAGCCTCGCTTTATTGTCACCTTTTTTCGCTCCCGTTATTTCTTTCATATAGGTTCCTGATTAGCATTTTACTGATCCACACCAGCCACCCATCCGGATCAAGACAATTGTACTTTAAGCGCAATGCTTAACGCACGCCCCCTGGTCCATTCGGACCCCAGAAAATCTTCGGTGCCATACCGTGTTCAATTTGGAAACAGAGGAATTAATTAAGATTTTGGTTACGCGTATCAAAACGGCTGAAAAGAAACAGAAATAGCTAATGAACCTTTTTATCCAATGCACATAGGCTTGCTCGGTTCTGTAACTGAGGTGTCTGACCCGTGTAGCATGCCGAACCTGATCCAGCAGTTTCGGCTTGACCGTCCTAACCTTTATCATGTATATCTCCTGCAAATTGTTGTAGATATTTCTTGGCTTGGAAATGGCTGGATATCTTATTTATGAAACACTATCTAACACCTTCTAAGGTTTCGACACTTGGCAGCGGATTCGACTTTCAGTCTTTCTGTTATAATATCAATACCTTTTATTCGGCAAAATTGCCCTATTTTTCTTTTTCGCATGCAATAATGCACGAAAACAAATCGGGCTTTTAGGCCCGCTACATCAAAGTTAGCCCTTGAGGAAATAATATGCCAAAAAGAAGTAATATTTTCCAACGGTTAGTAAAATTACTGTATGATAGGCTTGATGAAAATTGGGTGGTAAATGAGTCAGAAATGCTTTGCAATAGGCTTACAGGTGAAGATAGAGAAGTTGATATTGTTTTAAGATACAAGTTTGGTGCTCATGAGGTGGTTGTCTCAATAGAGTGTACTGGTACAAAAAGACCAGCCAGTTCAACTTGGGTCGAGGGGATGGCAAAGAAACATGAGTTTCTTGCTACATCAAAATTGGTATTATGGTCAGCAAATGGGTTTTACAAACCAGCACTTACCACCGCTGAGAAACTTGGAATAGAAACTGTATCTCAAAATGAAAACATTGATGTTGAGTGGGCAACAATTTCCAAGATATTTAAGAATGGTTTTTTAAAGGTTGTTCACTCCTCTTTCAAATTTTTCATTGATGTAGTTGAAACCAATGGGAAAAAAGATAGGCTTGAAGGTCCTCATAACTTTATATTTAAAATTAAAGACAAAGAGATATACTTTACTATCCTACAATTAAGGCAATATATAATGGGGATCCAAGATATTGGTACTGTTCTTTTGGATCATGCATCTGAAGATAAAGAAGATTTCTGGATGCAAATTGAACCACCTTTTGAATGTCAAGTGCAAAAGGAAAACGGTGAATGGGTCGATCCATTTAGAATTGGTTTTGGAATAAAAGCAAAAGCAGAGGAAACTAAAACAAATTCTAAGACTGTACAATATCAAAATACTGTTTCAACGCTCGCAGTTGGGAAACTTAAAAGTGGTACTTTGGAGTTGTTTTTAGAAGAAAAACCTGACCAACCTCCAAAAATATCCTCTCAAATAAATAAAAATTTTGGCTAACAAAAGGATTGAGCTGACCACAAAAGCCGAGCCGATTTTCAGTAAATTCAAAGCATTAGGCGGCTTTTGTGTCAGCTCATCCTTGGCGTTAGGGTGCGTATTGGAGCCATCGATATATGGTATCGCGGGCGTGAAAGGCGGCTACGGTGAGAAGCTTTAGCGAGCGTTTCTTCAAAACAGTGGGGCGCCACTTTGTCACGCTGTCATGCGTGCAGCGGCAACCTGGGAAAGCTGAGGAGAAAGCCCTTGTCTTCTCAGGCTTCTTAGTCGAGGCCGGTGGCGTTTGGCTCTACGTGACTGCGGGGCACATACTGAGGGATATTCGGGCATCCCTCGCGGTCGGTGGGGAGTTCGACGTTTGGCGGTTTGACGACCAGACTGCGGGCAATCGGTTCAAAGGGGCTGCCATACCCTACGCCTTTGATATAGATAGGTGGCTGGTAATTGAGGACGAAGAAGTTGGCCTTGACTACGCCGCGGTCCCGCTCGATACGATCTACTGCCTCCAGCTTAAGGCCGGTGGTGCCATTCCGATCGACAAGGTAGCGTGGGGAGATCACGTCACCGACCACGATCAATGGGCACTCGTTGGAATTCCTTCCGAGACCGTCGCATACGATCAAGAGACCATCATTACGGGTCGGATAGCTGTGATGCCTCTCGAGCACGCCGAAGAACCGGCAGTGGCAGGCCGTAAGGCCGAAAATCAGTTTTATGCACGCCTTACGGATCTGGGCAACGTCAAAGACATCGACGGAATGAGCGGTGGGCCAGTATTCGCTCTGAAGAAAGTGGAAGGGGAGTGGAAGTACAAGGTCATTGGGGTGCAGAGTAGCTGGTATCGGAGTGCTCGGACTATCGCCGCATGCCCATTCGCATCATTGGGAGCCGCGATAGAAGAGCTTGTTGAATCCGTCAAGGCGTCCATACCATAGAGCCGTGCGCAGATTCCGATCAGATTGCAACCTAACCTTGCTGCTTCAGGAGACGGCGCTAAAACCGCGCCGCTCCTGAGCAGCCCGTTCTGCCCATAAGGACATCCTATGCGTAAAGACAAACCGAGTAAGACTGCGCGCAAGGTTGCTCTGAACATCGTGACTCTTGGCGCGAAACCGGGAATGGACAACGTTCTTCCTCCCGG
>JAIWDV010000213.1:0-3887 GCA_048632525.1 Bacteroidales bacterium
GGAGCGAAGCGACTCCTTAACTTCCCCGCTGCAAGCGGGATAAATAGGCACTTCAAACTTTAGTTCACTTTAGGCACTTATAATTTGGCCTGCTGGAACAATCTTAATAAATCCAGCCTGTTGACCATATCCGTGAAGATTTCTCCTGTTACAGTGTCGGCCTCCTTACGACCAATCACTTTGACGCGCTCAGCCTCGCCTTCAATAATCTGTGCTGCAAGGATTGCCCCATCTTTCATTAGCTTAGCCTCATAGCTCATTTTGGCTATCCAGGTCCGATCCACAAGATCAAGAATGAACCTGTTAATGACAATTAACAGTTGCGGTTCTCCATGGGATCGTTCTGAAAGGACCTCTATCCCTGCGTTCTCCAGCCTTTTTTTAAACCCTTCCTTTACCATTGCCGGAAGCGGTAAAGGGCCGATCTTAAAGCCCGTTTCATTATACCGGGCCACACTCAAAGAGATATTTCCAACGTAATTTCCAAATTCCTGTTTCGCTCCTTCACCAAAAAGCTCCTTTGTCTTCCGAGCATCTTCAACCGCCAGAAAGACTTTTTTGCCCTTTAAATCGTTCGATGGCGCTGGAAGCTTATATAGGGCTTTTAACTCAGGCATCGAAGCGCATGACACCACGAATCCGGTAAGCAAAACACTTAGCAAACCTCTTATAATCATTTGGGTTTTCGATCTCATTGGTCTATCCTCCTTCTATTGAATATTTTCGATTGAATATTGATGCCCATGTAAAAAATCCTTTTTACATGGGCATCAATACTGTCTATTTAAATCAAACCCGGACCTAATCGGATGTGACAACTAAAACAGCCGCCCCTTCAAGGGCTCTGACAAGCTTAACGCTTACATCACCCATCACAAACTCCTCGGCCTTGGACATCCTCTTACGGCCGATCACCACCATGTCGAAATGCTTTTTCTTGAACTGGTCAATAATTCCGTCTGTTATGGTTGCGTAAGGCTGAGTCACCATCTCTACTTCGATGTTGTCGGGATTGAATCCGAATTCGATTAGTTTGTCCTTGGCTTTTTGTAAAACGGCCATAAATCTTGTTGGCTGTTCCTCAGTGAACTTCTTACCCATGAGTTCCTCGCTGGCCGATGTTTTTCTGAACAGATGAAGCAACGTAATATTGCAATCGTCAGGACAGAATGCCAGACGGGTAAAAAAATCCAACGCTGCCCTGGAGGCTACAGAATCGTTCATTGACACAAGTATCGAATTTTTCAAAGTTTTCCTCCTGTTATTCAAAAATGGAGTATAGACACCTGTTTAGATCCTCAATAATTTCTTCCGCAAATTCGTAGTATATACCCGCACCTCTTGAGAAGTGCATTAGAATATCATTCAGAGGTTTGGGGATGTCCGGGTAGAGTTTGCGTAGATTAATGAATCTCCTCTTATGTATTATGGAGAAATCTCCTGGCTCAAGACGATCTTTCAAGTCTCCGTAAGTCATCGTATCATTCAGTATCATTTGAATATTGTGAAACCCCTTTCCAATTGCATTAATCAAAATGTTTCCTAACCCAAAGACATCCAGCCCGAATGGATTTTCGCTTGTTTCATAATCATAATCGAAGTCTATCCAAACATAGTTTCCTGTATCACGATCTATTATTATATGATCATTTCTGATGTCTCCGTGCCTGAATCCATGAATATGAAGAAAGCGGATTGCTTCAAATGCCTTTATTAATTTTTTTAAGATATCCGGCAGTACTTTCGTAAAATAGGTCTCATAGGCCATGCTGAGCGAATCAATATAAAGTAAAAAATTTGGTCCTGGCACTATATCTAATATACGGATAATATTGTCTTTTTCATCTCTAAGGGATGTTCCACTCATGAAATAAGGATGATCCCTGACGAGTTCCAAAATATCTGCTTCTTTTTTAGGATTTCTAAAGCATCTCACACTGACGTTGCCAAAACGGGTTTCAAACGACTCAAGAAAAGAGAGCTTCAGAATCTTCTTCTCCCCTGTGTCGGAATCAATAGCCCTCTTTACCCAGAACTTGGGATCCTCCATGCCAAATCGACGTTCACGCTCGTGGCCTGTCACTGTATATCGTTTTTCGCCGATTTGGATGATATCCCCATAATCTATGGAGAAAATTTCCGTAGTATCTGTGAAGAGACGCCCTTCCACACGCTATAATCCCTCCAGCATTCGGAGCGGGAGACTTCCCAGGGCCACCTTCACCTGCTCAAGGAAATTCCTCAGTCCGTTGTTCTCGATAACCAATCCCAGAAGCCCACACAGTACACACAAAGAATCAATATCGTCTTCATGGTATACCCGGGGTTCCCCATGGTAGGTTCTTAATATGCCGATTATTGCTCCTCGACATTTGATGGGAATAGATAACATAGAAACTATTCCTTCCTTGGCTGCGGCCTTGGGATATTGAACCAGGGGGTTATTCTGCATGTCCTCAATAAAAATAGGCTCCCCCGTGCATACGGCACAATACTCGTCTTTCACCATTACTGGCCCTTTGCTAATATATTCCTCGCTGATCCCATAGCTTCCCACATGAAATAGTTGATTTTCCCTCTCATCCAGGAGCATGATACTGCACCCCTTGGCCTTAAATGCTCGACTCATACCTTCAGCAAGATGATTAATCAGCGTATTGAGGTCTTCATATGTTGAAATAGCGTGACTAATAGCTTTGAAATGTTTAAGATAATACCTTCTGTCCGGCTTTTCATCCATCTTTTACCCTCCTTTTTGCGGGTGTTTTGTATATTGAATCTTCATCAAATTCCAAACTCACGACCCGTTCCCCATTTTTCAAGCAACCGGATCATGTCTGTCATGGTCTGGTGAATGGGGGCTGCAATCCCCTTATGCTTCCCCATTGAATAGATGGCCCCATTTAAGGCCTCTATCTCGGTGGTCCTGCTGTTCAAGATATCCTGCAGCATGGGCGAGAGATTCTCAGCCGTATTGCGGCAAACCTCCAGAAGCCAGTCGTAAAGATCGTCCTGGGGCAACTGAACAGCATAGGCCTGTGCCACCAGCTTTCCTTCATCGATAAGCCGCTTGGCCAGGGCTATGGATTCCATCTTCTCAACCAGTTGACCGTTCTTGAGCCTGAGCACAGCAGTCAGCGGGTTTATGGCCGAATAAACCAACCCCTTTGCCCAGATCTGCCCTACTATATTGGCAGATACCGTAGTTTGGATACCGGATTCTTCAAAGGCCTCCTTCACCAGTTCCACGCGCTCCGTCTTACCCCCATGCAGTTCACCGATCAGGGTCTTGCCCAGTCCCGCATGCCTGACCTTTGATCCGTGCAGGGAAGTTGCCCCATGGAATGTCACACCTCCAAGAATATTCTCCTTATCCACTATCTCGGCCATGGTCTCGATATTTCCCAGGCCCGTCTGAATGGTGAGGATGGGAGCACGGCTGTTCACTAAATGGCTTATGCTTCTTGTAGCGGCCGCGGTAGTGTATCCCTTGACTGCCAGGATGCTCAGGTCACAGGAGTCTATGGAGCCACCTTCGGTAGTAGCCCCGGCCTGGACAGTCGGATAGGCATCGCTTTTTGCGTCCCCAAGCTCCATAAACTGTATTCCAATTTCGTTGACGACCTTTACTACTTCAGGGTCCTTTTCCACAAAGACCACTTCATGGCCTCCCCTGCCCAACATACCCCCGAAAAACCTTCCAATGGCCCCTGCACCCACTATTACAATTTTCATTTGTTATCCCCCATCACTCAACTTATAGCATATTTCCTTTATTTTTATTAAATATTAACACAAAAAACAAGGTTCAACAAGAACAACCAAAGGCGTCCCGGTAATTCTAATTTTTACTCTTAAGGAAGAGAATCATTACTGTCAAAAATAGA
>JAIWDV010000214.1:0-3838 GCA_048632525.1 Bacteroidales bacterium
TTGGCCACGATGCCGGGTGCGGGTTCGACCTCGTCGAGCAGTTCCTGAATCTCCCGAGTGGCGCTGCTCAGATCCCTGTCCACCAGGGTGGCGCTGATCACGGCCGCGCGCCGCTGGCCCAGGCGCCGGATCTCGGCCGGGCCCATGGCCACCCGTGTGTCGGCCACGCTCTTCAGACGGATCGGACGGCCGTCGCCTTCGGCCACCGCCAGCTCGTCCTGGCGAAGCAGAAGCGTGCGCTGCGTGTCCAGGACGTTCTGAAAATCAGTAAGTCCTGCGCGGTACTGGGTCAGGACGAGATCGAGCGAGCGCTGGGTGGCGTCTACAGACTCCGTCAGCCTCCCCCTCCGCTCGATCTCCTTGACGTAGGACATCATGGCATTCTCAACCTCCTCGAGCGCGGCGAATACGCTTTCAACCCCGGCGATCCCACCTATGCTCCCGCTTACAAGGCCGACAAGATCCGCAGGCTGTTCAAGCGCCACTTCGATTGGACAGGGCGGATCTTTCCCTGGTGGGTGCATGCGGATATACCCAGGGATGATGAGGATCTGAACCGCCTGAAAAACATTGTTTTTGGCACATGCAGTGCCTGCCGACGTTGCACGAAGAACTGCCCTATGGGTGTGGATACAGCGCTTTTGATCAGGCTTACCAGAGGTATCCTCACAGAGCTAGGTATCGTGCCCGAAGGTGTTTTTAATGTGAGCCGCGACACCTGGGAAACAGGGAATCAGATGGCTGTCTCCGAAGAGGATTATTTGGAAACTCTGGATTGGATGAAAGAGGAGCTCCAGGAGGAGTTAGAAATCCCTGGAATTGATATTCCTGTGGACAAAAAAGACTGTGATTTCATGTATACCATTAATCCCAGGGAGATTAAGTTCGACCCGAGGTCTATAGCGGATGCAGCTAAAATCTTCCATTTTGCCGGTGAGAGATGGACAATGCCGAGCTGGGGGTGGGACCAGACGAACTTCGGCCTGTTCTCGGGAGATGACAGATTGGGAGGCTTTGTGGCCAAAAACCTCTACGAATCCGTGTCCTTACATACACAACGGCTCCATTCTTGAAACATTTCAGCAACCGAGCACGTCCGCTATACGAGCTCAGAGACGAGTTTTGGGCAGTATCCGGATAGGCATGATCCATACCAGTGATTTCCGGTTAGATATTTGCATAACAGTTTGAAATTCCGCTATTTTCAAAATTTGATCCGACGACACCACTGCTGGCGATGCGGATTTCATTCTGTATCTTGATGCGAAGTTCCCTGACTCTTTTTATACTGACTTTTTCGTTGTGCTGTTCACGGCAATAAATGGCAAGCAGCAAGTAGGTGATCAGGCCGGCGAGTATTTGGACCATTAAGCCATACTCGCTTCTGGCAATCAGATGGTAAACTCTTAGATGGCGTTTCCACCAAGCAAAGAATTTCTCTATGTCCCATCTGAGCTTGTAAATGAGAGCAATTTGCTCTGCTGTTAGATCAAAACGACTTGTGGCAACCCAGTATCTGGTGCCATCGACGGTATATCCCACTAGTCTGAGCGGCTTTTTGGTCTGATTGACTCCGGGAGTACCCAACAAAACAATCGCATCATAGAAGATGTTGCTGTCTTGATTGATTTCTTTGGCTTCTATGCAAATCTTCTTTGTACTGGCCTTAATGCGGCATACAAAATGTTTTTTCTCTCCTTGCCATCGGTCAAATAAATCGTGGGCTTGGTATCCTCGATCCATAACACCGGTTTGGCCTGGGGAAAGAATCATACTAACAAAGGGGCGCTCAGCGCCTTTACCATCGGTGAGGAATATTTTTCTTGGAATGCCACGGTTCAAGTCAAAGCCAAGGTGTACTTTGGCTTTTTTGGCTCCTTTTCTGTAGTCAGCCCAGTTCATTGAAAGACATGAATCGATCAAGGAACCATCGATGCCTATGAGATCACCAAGCTTATCATGTTCTTTTGGTAAGATGCCGACAGCTTCGTTTTGCAAGTTTTGGTATACGTGCATAAGCTGTTCAAGGCCTCGGGTATTGATGGCTTCAGCAAAACTGCTCTTTTTTATCCCCTCTTCGGGGGCGATATTGTTACGTGCAAAATCATCTTCCTCAAGGACCTGAAGAAGATGTTGGGCGGATGTATGCTCCTCCAAGTGGAAGAAGATGAGTGCTTTGAGTTGATCTTCAAAAGTCATTTTCAAAGGTCTGTGTCCTTGCGCCTCCAATGGCGGCATTCAGATCATAGCCTTTAGAAGGGGATTAGATTCTTCGTTTGTAACTTCTATGCTATTGGTTCCAACATGCTGTCAAGTGCCCGGATTCCCTTTCAGACAATGGAGGATCTTCCCTTTCGCACTGTTCTGTTTCATGGGGACAGCGAGTCTGGAGACGGCATCCTATCGGTGGATCAAGTGGGTTGGGCACTTCACCTACATAGGCGATTCGCTTGCGCGTTTTTTGGACCTTTGGATCAGGCACAGGTACTGCAGACAGAAGAGCCTTTGTGTAGGGATGAATAGGGTTGTCGTATATAGCGTCCCGTCCGGCGATTTCAACAATTTTTCCTGCATACATTATGGCGATACGGTGTGAAATGTGGCGAACAACAGCAAGATCATGGGCTATAAAGAAATATGTTAGGCCAAGCTCCTGTTGGAGGTCTTGCATAAGGTTAACGACCTGGGCTCGAATAGATACATCAAGGGCTGATACTGGCTCATCAGCAACGATGAACTCTGGATTAAGGGCCAAAGCCCGGGCAATACCTACTCGTTGACGCTGCCCGCCGCTAAAGGCATGAGGATATCGGCTTCCCGCATCAAAGGGTAGGCCAACCCGTTCCAATAGCCTTGCAACTTTATCAAGGGCTTCTTTTGTGTTTTTTACGATTCCGTGAACTAATAGAGGTTCGGCGACGATATCGACAATGCGCATTCTTGGATTTAGGCTGGCATAGGGGTCCTGGAATACCAGTTGCATGTGTCTGCGCAAGGGTCTCAGGTCATCATCATTGATATGGGTAATATCTTTGCCTTGAAAATAAATACGACCTGCTACTGTTGGTACTCGCCTCAATATGGCTCTGCCTGTGGTACTTTTACCAGACCCTGATTCTCCAACCAGGCCTAGGGTCTCTCCCGAATAAATCTCAAATGAAACATCTTCTACTGCATGCACAACCAGACGCTTTTGTCCCCAGAATCCACTACGCCCAGCATCAAAGTGAACGGTCATATTTTCAACTTTAACAAGTGGTTGCTTTGAATTGTTTAGTCTCGATTCCATAAATAGGCTTCTGTTTTATATTTTATTCTCCAACGCACACCAGCAGGAGACCTGGTGATTTTCTTCATAGGGCGTGAGGGAGTGCTGCCCGCGATAGCATCCATCTCGAGCATGTTCACAACGTGCTGCAAAGGCACACCCAGGGGGCAGGTCAATCAGGTCGGGGGGTACACCGTCTATGGCAATCATCCTTTCCGTGACCTCATCGGGTCTGGGTGTGGCCTTTAAGAGCCCCTGTGTATAGGGATGAACAGGATTTTCAAACAAATGTTCAGCTTCCCCAACTTCGACGATCTCTCCTGCATACATAACCGCAACCCGATGACAGAGCTGGGCGATAACTCCAAGATCGTGAGTGATCATGACCACGGAGAGCTTGAGACGTTCCTGTAAATCCGAAAGGAGTTCAAGGATCTGGGCCTGAATTGTAACATCCAGTGCCGTTGTTGGCTCATCCGCGATCAGTAGCTCAGGTTCGCAGGCCAGCGCCATGGCAATCATCACCCTTTGCCGCATTCCGCCGGAAAATTCATGGGGGTATTGTTTAAG
>JAIWDV010000215.1:0-3832 GCA_048632525.1 Bacteroidales bacterium
TTTGACGGAGCTGGAATGGTAGTTGGTTCAAATGAATAGGAAATTGGCCTAACCATCCGCTTGCACTCTGACCGGCTATATCGTGCGGCTTAAAGCAAATTGGCAGATAGGCTGTAGCTTTGTAACTTTTACCAAATTTTTGGTTCCCGCCGCCGTCAGGTGAAGCGGGGCGTTATAAGCAATAGAGAAATGAGAATACAGGATACTATTAGAATCATAAAATTTAAAGGAGAAAAAATATGAATAAAAACTTTAATGCAAAAGAACGATCTGCACGCTGTGGAATCGACATTTCTTGTGATCTTAAAGACGGTTGGTATGTGTTGAATTTACAGGGAACAAATACTCAAATCGGCATTCAGCACGGTCGTATGCTTGCAGAGGAAATCTCAGCGTACATAGAAGAGATGAAACAGTATGTGTTTGTATGTATGGGTATTGATTATGATTATGCCAGAAATAATGTTAAAGGGGAAATTGACAGCACCCTGTCTAATGAAATACGCACGGAAATGACAGCAATATCACAAGGCGTTAACGAAATGCTGGCCACGGATTATGACGTTTGGGATATTGCCCTCCTCAACTGGCTTGAAGGTTGGAGTGGCTACGCTTTTGATAGTAGTGCTGCATATCGACATTATTCAGGTGTTGACAGAACATCCATTGTAGCTCCGATAAAAGAACGTCGTGACCATTGCTCTGCTTTTGTTGCAACAGGAAGGTATACCACAGATGGAAAGCCTGTGATGTTTCATAATTCTTTCAACGTGTTTGAAACAAGCGGCTATTCTAATGTGATAGCTACAATTAAACCTGAGGTTGGACATAAATTCACAATGCAAACGCAAATCGGATATGTTCACTCAATGGCGGACTTCTATATTGTTCAAGTGGGAGAAAATGAGAATGACCGTGTTGCGATAACCGAAACGACCATAGGTGGGTTTAATGTATATAACAAACTCGGAATACCAGAATTTGACCGCATTCGTCGCGCTGTCCAGCATTTCACTTCAATAAACGACAAAAATGATCCAACATCTTTTGTGAATATTATGCGCAAAGGTGAGAGTGGTGATTATGCCAATACATGGCTACTCGCTGATTACCGCGATAATTCAATATGGGAATTTGAAGAGGGATTGACGTTTTATAATGTAAATCACAAACTAGCGACAGATGACAAACCGTATTTTATAGGAGCGAATTATCCGAAATATCCACCGATTAAGAATCTGGAATGCTCAAACGATGGAGGCGATGATATCCGTAGACATCAGGGCGCACGACGTGTACGTATCACACAGTTAGTTGAAAAACATGGCGAGTCTTGTAAAATAAATCTTGAAGTTGGGCGCGAAATTATTGCTGATCACTACGATGTTTATAATAATATTGAAACAGAGGGTAACAGTCGCACAGTTTGTTCTCACTACAATTTGGATAAACGGGAATACATGTCTGATCCATCACGCCCTAAGCCATATCAACCCCGAGGTGCAATTGATGGAATGGGAATTGATGGGACTCTGGCAACTAGATTACAACTTAACGCACGTTGGGGGAGCAGTTGTGGTAAAGCTTGGTATGCGGACGATTTTTTGAAGGAACATCCGCAGTTTGACCACCTGAAACCGTTTCTGCACGATAGACCATCATACCCTTGGACAAAACTTCCCGACGTAACTGAAGATTGATATGCAGAAAAATATAAGTACTTAGTGTCAGACATCATAGTAAATGACATTTTTTCTCAATTTAAATCGTGCAGTTATTCTTGACCGCGATAGTCCCTTGGGGAATTGAAGAAATACGAAAATAGAGTTTGAACTCCATGCGACCACTCAACCTTGGCGACATGCTGTTTATCAGGTGACAAAACTTTATTGCCGCCTTCCGGTGCTTTTTGTCCTCTATCCAATCCAAAAGCACAACAAGTGTTTTCCCTGCTAATTTCACATAGCCGGCAAGTTTTGTGATCTTTGTCAGTATCTGTTTTACGTCTCGCGGATCATCATAACATGAACGGAACAGGCTAACCAGATGCTCACGTGAGTGAAAGGCAATCATTTGTATCAGGTCATAGATCTTCTTTTTCTCCAGATCTGCCTTATTCATTGGTCTGCCGCGCAGTACTTCAATTATTGACACTTTGTCAGGCATTTCTTTTAGCGTTGTATGAAAGGCTTCGAGTTCTTTGTTGTAGTTATCTATCTCTTTCTGGAGATTATTTAGCTTGTTTTTAAGGCGAAGATCCTTTCGTATTTTTATTTTGGACTCTGTTTCTTGTTTTGCAAGCGCCAATTGGCCCATCTTTTGCTTGATTCCCTTGATCGTCTTTTTGATTGTTTTCACTTCAGGATTACCTACGAGGGGTTGTTCTTCAAGTTCCTTAAGATCATAGCCGGGATGATAATTGAAGTTATACAGGGACATAATCTCTTTGAAAAAGTTCTCAGACTCTCCCCATCGTGAAAGCATGTATGCGGCAATATCCGAAGCAGTTTTTTGATGATTACTGGTATATATTGCCACTGGTCTATCCTTATCCAGCTCCTTGAAAACAACCATACGTACTTCTGTCGAAGTCGCTTCTGTTCGGCATTCTTTGATAGCTGTAGAAATTGATTCACGAATCAGTTTTGTTTTTTCGGCAATGAGATATCTCTTTCCATTAAACATCAAACAGCTGGTATATTCCAGGTCTTTCAGTTCATCCTTTTTGACATACTTGGCCCACGTTACAAAGTCAGCCCTGGTGGATAATTGACTGAAAAAGTGAACGCCATAACCGCCACGATCAAAAACCAGAACTGGGCGATTGATACCCAGGCTGATTATCTTGTCAGCCGCTCTTATGATAATCGGCCTGAAATCAATATCACATCCTTCAGTGATTGAAAATAAAGGTTTCCCATCAAGATCGCTTACAACATAAATCTCGTTTCCTTTCATTATAGTTTTTCTGACTGTATGGTAACCCTTGGCCAGAACCTTGAGACCATAATATGGAAGAAAATGCCCATCAATGAAAAATACCTCCGGATTGATGAATCCCAATGAGAGAAATAAGTCTGCAAAATGATCTATCAAGCTCTCTGAAGGATTAAATTCAGCCATCTGTTTCAAACGCAACCGGATCGTGGTTTCATCAGGTGAACTGGTTCGTCCCAGTAAAAGACCCATGTCCTGACTGTTTACCAGCTTATGGGATTCGATAGATGGCAGCCCGATATTCAACCCGAAAAGAATAGTCTCCATGACTTCATAATCATCATACGTGTTAGTGATAGAGGAAGGAAAATCAAAGGCGCTCGGGAACTTGATATGATCTAAAAACAGATGGTGAAAGAGCATGCCCGCAAAGACATTCCGTTGTCCTTGTTGAAGATGTTCCAGGAATACTTTATCTGTATTGGTTTGTGGTTCTGGCGCATCCTCATCAGCAAATTCATCTACCTGTTTTTTGAATTCAGGATCAGCCTCAAAGTTGAAAGAAAGTTGTCGTTCATCATGCTGCTTCACATTAATAGTGTCAGCGATTTTAGCCAGTTCCTCCAGATCGTGCTTTGTAGGTCGTTCAACCTCTGTATCTTGATTTGCTATCCTGATGCGGGCTACGGCACTTCTGGAAATAGTTGTTTCAAGCTGCTTTTCCGCAGTATCTGCAATCTGCTTATCTGTCCAGTCAGGATGTTCGCGGATGAGTTTCTTGATGGTTTTGCGGATGCTGTCAATATATTTCCAGGGAGCCTTAGGTCCACGATTATCCTCAAATATGGCCTCAATACCTAAAAGCCTTTTGGTGCGCAGCAGCTTGCCAACCGTA
>JAIWDV010000216.1:0-3811 GCA_048632525.1 Bacteroidales bacterium
TTACCGTTCATTCACGCCAAAACCTTTAATGCCTCCCTGATCAACCCTTCCAGGGTCATTTCCTTGATCAAAGGCCTTGCCTTTTCAATAGCCATTTTGGCCGCTTTTGGTGAATAGCCCAGGTTTAAGAGCGCTGACAGGGCATCATCCACAAGGCCTTTTTCTTCCCCCTCAAGTGCAGGCGGCAGAGCAACCTCCTCCTCATCAAGTAGTTTACATGCACGGTCCTTCAACTCCAGGGCAATTCTTTCAGAAGTCTTCTTTCCCACACCCGGAATGGCCCGTAATCGAACCGTATCTCCACTCGCTATTGCCCCAAGCAATTCCTGCGGCCCGATGCCTGAAAGGATGTTAATGGACAGCTTCGGGCCTATACCTGAAACAGAGATCAACATTAGAAAAAGATCCTTTTCCAGTTTTGTTTGAAAGCCGAATAGGAGTAAGGCATCTTCCCTGACATGGTTATAGATGTGAAGGCTTACCTTCTCATCCTTTTCCGGAAGGGTATAAAAGGTTGAAAGGGGCACAAAGACTTCATAGCCTATGCCCCCAGCCTCAATAATCACCGACTGGGTCGTTTTCCTGAATAATTGACCGGTTAAATATGCAATCATCTTCTATCCGAGATTCCCTCGTGTATGGAGTTCAAATCTTGACCAGTTAAGGTGGCATATGGCAGCGGCCAGGGCATCGGAAGTATCGAGATTCGGGTTGCCTTTCAGTTCCAGAATGATCCGGACCATGGAACGGACCTGCTCTTTTGTCGCTCTGCCATAGCCCACGACCGCTTTTTTGATCTCAAGGGGTGTATACTCAAAAATCTGAATACCGCATTGAACTGCCGCGATCAAAACAGCCCCCCTGGCGTGGCCCAGTTTCAAAGAGCTTTGTATGTTTTTGGCATAGAAAAGATCTTCGATGGCCATCTCCTGGGGTCGGTAGTGGCTCATGACCTCAACCATGGTCTGAAAAATCTTGTGGATTCTTTCATAGAAAGGGATTTTACCGGATGAGGCAATATGGCCGGAATGAATGCAGGTCAATGTGTCGTTTTTTTTCTCCACCAGGCCGTAACCTGTGACCCGGGAGCCGGGATCTACCCCCAGCACCAGCATCAGCTCAGTGCCTCCAGGACCTCGTCAGATATGTCAAAGTTGGCATAAACATGACTTACATCATCATTATCCTCAAGGCCTTCCATCAAGTTCAACATCTGCTGGGCCTTTTTACCCTCAATTTCCACCGTGTTTTTGGGGATCATACTGATTTCCGCAACTACATAGGGAAGGCCTGCATCATCGATGGCCTTTTTAACGGATTCAAAGTCCGAGAAATCTGTTATGACCTCAAATTCGGTGTCTTCCTCTTTGACATCCTCTGCACCGGATTCAAGAGCAAGGTCCAGAAGTTGTTCTTCATCTACCTTATCTTTTTCAAGGACAATCAGGCCTTTCTTCTCGAACATCCAGGCGACACATCCCGGTTCTCCAAGGCTTCCTCCGTACCGCTCAAACTGGTGCTTCACGTCCGCCACGGTCCTGTTTTTGTTGTCGGTCAAGCATTCCACGAGCACCGCTACACCTCCCGGTCCGTAACCATCATAGCTTGCTTCCTCGTAATTCACTCCTTCCAACTCACCAGTGCCCTTTTTTATGCCCCTTTCGATATTCTCTTTTGGCATGTTTTCTGCTTTGGCAGCAGCAATTGCCGTTCGCAAACGGGGATTACCATCCGGATCGCCACCTCCCATACGCGCGGCCACGGTTACTTCCTTAATGAGTTTGGTAAAAATCTTGCCTCGCTTGGCGTCTACTGCGCCCTTTTTGTGCTTTATCGAACTCCATTTTGAATGACCGGACATAATTTAAATCCTCCTCATTGCAAATTAACCAACCCCAGGCCCACCATATAAACTTCTCTGCTCCTTTTCCGGGTAGACTTAGGTCTGAATGTCTGTATTTTACGGAAATGGGTTGACATTTCCGATTTAAATGCCTTGAGGTCTTCCCCTTCGAATACCTTACATACAAAATGCCCTTTTTTTTTCAAGAGCACGAGCGCGATACCCAAAGCCCTTCTTGCCAGCGACATGGAACGGCTTGCATCCGTCACCCTTATGCCTGTAGTCTGAGGGGCAAGATCACTTATCACCACATCCCTTGGACCCACTTCCCGGATCAACCACTCAGTATCCATGGTTAGGATATCGTGCTCAATAAACCTAAAATTAGGAAAAGAAAGGCGCTCCGGAAGGGTAAGGTCTATCCCCACCACTTCTCCTTTAGAACCGACCTTTTTGATGCCGTATTGCGACCAGGAACCCGGATAACAGCCCAAGTCAAGCAGCCGATCACCCTTGCGTATTAATTTGTACTTTTTGTCAATTTCCTGGAGTTTATAAACTGAACGGGCAAGCCACTTCTCATCCCTGGCCTGGCGGGCATAATGGTCATCCCACCTGTTTGCTTTCATTTTTTAATAGTTATCACAGATGGCTCCCCTTTGCAAAAAAAATCACACCCAAAGCCCAAGCTGCTGACAAGGTTTTCTGTAACTTACGAGGCATCCTGCTTTTCAAGAAAATAAAGGGTAGCGCCAACCGGTGAAAAGGATAGAAAAAGAATGTTCAACCCCGGAATCAAAAAGGGAAGGCCAAATCCAAGATGAAAGAGGATGGTTTTCAATAAAAGCCGAAATCTGTTTTTGAATGGAACAAGACGTCTGGCAGGTACAAGGTCTGTATTATCCCATGCAAGGAAAATAATAGCGATGCCAGAAGACAGAAACACCATGACCGGCCCCAATAATACGAACCAGCCCAGGATCATAAGCAGTATGGATAACAACACAGGGACAATGCCTCGCGGTATTTCCTGCCTCATCAGAAAGGCAAATTGCTTCCAAACAGATATCTTTTCCGGTTCTTTCACGCTGCCCGTTACCTTGAGTTCGGTGATCCGAGACATATGATCCATGATGATCACACTGAAAAGGATCTGTGAGATCAGATAGGCAAATACTACCGACATACCAAAAAGAAAAAGGGAAACAAGCCAGGAAAGTATATGCCACAGCCATACACTCCATGGGCTTTGAGGTTTGGTCCAGATAAGTTCCAGAATCTCCTGATGGTAGACGAAAATCAAGCTTGCCAGAACAATTGTGATAAGAAGAACCACAACAAGCCTGACAAGGCCCCAGAAAAGGAGCTTACCGGACTTGACGCCAAACCATAGGCCACGAATGTTATATTGGAGTCCAGTTAGAATATCCATTTGCTGTATCGTGCGCTGAAAGTTACTATTCAGGTATCTCTTTTTTAGACAGGATAACAGGATAAACAGGAATCTATTTTTAAGTCATAAACAAGACCTTATTGTAATAATCCTGTAAATCAAATAAGATATCCTGGCAATATACCTTAAGGATAAATCCCCAATAAGGAATTAAGATAATCTCTTTGGGCCTTTCTTAAATGTGAAATGAGTATTTAAAAAATTTCAAATCAATCGGGGGCCAAGTTTAACCAAACTATAATAGAAAGATTTAACTCAATCACTTACCCATATAGCAAGGAACGGTCTATCAGGATATTTAAAGGATTTACAAGAATTCAAAAAAATCAAGTTAATCCTGTTATCCTGTCAAATAAATACCTGAGTAGTTACAAAAAACCTTGCATTCTTTAGATATTGCCTTCAAAATTACAAAATTATTTAACCCAGATGATTCCATAGGAGAATGATATGTCGAAAGAGATTTCTTTGAAAGGATGTTTTCCGCCGATTCCCACACCCTTTGACGATCACGG
>JAIWDV010000217.1:0-3799 GCA_048632525.1 Bacteroidales bacterium
TTTAGACGTCTTCATAGATAAAAACCTGTAAGCGTTCACGGGTTACCTATTTTTTTGCCGTATTAAAAACAATAGTCAATAGTCAATCGAAAATAGTCAATCCTCTCACGCTACCACGTTTACCAGCTTTTTCTTGACCACAATCACCTTTTTGATGGATTTTCCGTTGACGAAGCGCTGAACTCGCTCATCTGACAGGGCTTCTGCCTTGATTTCCTCTTCACCATAGGAAGTTGGCACCTCGATCCGGCTTCTCACCTTTCCGTTCACCTGCAGTATGACCAGTTTTGTTTCAGCTTCCAAGGCCTCCGGGCGGTAAGCCGGCCAGGGGAGTTTGAGGAGGGTCTCATCATGCCCTAACATGTTCCACAGCTCTTCCGTAATGTGGGGTACCACTGGAGAAAGCAGCACCACGGTGGTTTCAATAGCCTCCCGCACCACGGACCATGAAAGACCGTCTTTTTTGCCTTCCTGGCTCAAGAACTGGTTAATTTCATTAACCAGTTCCATAATGGCGGAAATAGCCGTATTAAAGTGAAACCGATTCTCGATATCATCTGTCACCTTCTTGATAGTCAGGTGGGTTTTGCGGTGGAGGTCTCTTAACTGTCCTGTCAAGGGCTCTTTGCCGTCATGGACAGGAACTTTTATAACCTCATCAAAATTATCAACCACAAGGCGCCAGACACGGTTCAGAAACCGGTATGATCCCTCCACCCCCTGATCATTCCATTCCAGGCCTTTCTCAGGCGGCGAAGCAAATAGACAGAACATTCGAACTGTATCCGCGCCATACCTGTTCAGAAAATCCTCAGGATCCACCACATTTCGTTTTGACTTGGACATCTTGACCGTGTTGCCGATCACCACTTCGGCCTGGCAGTGTACGCACCGGCCGTCCTTGACTTCGTCAGGGTAAAGGTATCCATGCGTCGGACATTCCTCAGTTTCCTTGCACACCATCCCCTGGGTTAACAGCTTGGTAAATGGCTCAGCTATTTTTAGATGCCCAAAATCTTTAAGCACTCTTGTGTAGAAACGCGAATAAAGAAGATGAAGAATGGCATGCTCAATGCCACCGATATACTGGTCCACGGGCATCCAATAGTCCACCCTTTTTGAGTCGAGTGGCCCTTTATCGTAATCGGGGCAGGCGTATCGATCAAAATACCAGGAGGATTCCACAAAGGTATCCATGGTATCTGTTTCACGTCTTGCCTTTCCCTTGCATTTGGGGCAGGTTGTTTCATAAAAGGATGCCTCAAATGGCAGGGGGGACCCGCCGTTAGGTCTCATGTCCAGATCCAGAGGAAGAACGACAGGGAGGTCCTCCTCTGGAACCGGAACCGCACCACATTTCTCACAGTATATAATCGGGATTGGAGTCCCCCAGTATCTTTGCCGCGATATTCCCCAGTCCCGGATTCTGAAATTCACTGTTTTGGAACCCAACCCTTTTGAATCCAGGTATTCAGCAATGCTGTCTAATGCCTTCAGGTTACGCTGGCCATTAAAAGGGCCGGAATTGACCAGAATCCCTTCATCCACGTAGGCCTCTGTCATAGTTTCTTCATTAAGATCCCGGTCCTCTGGTTTGATCACCACTCTGAGGGAAAGGTTATACTTCCTGGCAAATTCAAAATCCCTCTGATCGTGAGTTGGAACGGCCATAATGGCCCCTGTGCCGTAATCAAACAGGACAAAATTAGCCACATATATGGGTATCTGTTCCTCAGTCGCAGGATTGAGACAGTATCTCCCGGTAAACACCCCCTCTTTCACCGTGAGATCTGCTGTGCGCATAAAGGTGTCCATCCTGAGGGTTCGCTCCACGAATTCCGCAACTTCCTTCTCCTGGGGCAGCCCCTTCACCATTTCCTTAACCATCGGGTGTTCGGGAGCAAAGCACATAAAGGTTGCCCCGAAAACCGTATCCTGTCGAGTGGTGAAAACCTCAATAACCTCATCTGAGCCAACCAGTGGAAATCGGATGATGGCGCCATAGCTCTTTCCGATCCAGTTCCTCTGCATTGTCAACACCCTGTCGGGCCATCCCGGGAGTTCATCGCAGTAATTCAGGATATCATCCGCGTAAGCAGTTATTTTCAGGAACCAACTGTCCATCTCCTTAATTGTCACTTCCTTATCCGTATGACGCCAGCAACAACCGTTTTCTACCTGTTCGTTTGCGAGGACGCTCTGGCATTTATCACACCAGTTGACGTAGGTCCTCTTTTTATAGGCCAGGCCTTTCTCATACATCTTCAGGAATATGAGCTGTTCCCAGCGGTAATAGTCCGGATCACAGGTGGCCAGCTCCCGGTCCCAATCATAGCTGAAACCCATTCTCTTGAGTTGGCTTTTCATGGCCTCTATATTTGCCTTTGTCCACAGGGCCGGGTGCGTGTTATTCTCAATGGCCGCATTCTCCGCAGGCATTCCAAAGGCGTCCCATCCCATGGGATGAAGCACATTCTTACCACACATCCTCTTGTATCTCGCCACTACATCGCCAATGGTATAATTCCGTACGTGCCCCATATGGATTTTACCTGAAGGGTACGGAAACATCTCCAGCAGATAATATTTCTCTTTAGACGGGTCTTCAAAGACTTTGAATAGATTGTCCTTTTCCCAGGATTTTTGCCATTTGGCTTCCAGTTTCTGCGGATTATATTTCATAGTCAGGTTTTCCTTCAGTAATAACCCTAATTTTTCAACCGGCCTTGCTGCAGCAAAGTGTTGTAAATGTTATCCAGTATGCCGTTTATAAAGCTGCCCGAATCATCCCCTCCGAATTTCTTTCCTATTTCAACCGCCTCATCAATGGAAACTTTGGGCGGGATTTCTTCCATATATAAAATCTCAAAGGCAGCCAGCCTTAAAATGCATTTATCCAGTCGGGCCATCCTTTCCAGTCGCCAATTTTTGGATGCACTGACAATCAGGGCATCCAACTCATCTTGATTCTCACAAACACCCTGAACCAATTGGGCTGAAAAAGGTCTGATTGATTCCCGTGAATCAAAATTTTCACATATCAGGTCAAAGACCTCACGGGGGTCGCCAGGGCTAAACTCCAAATGAAAAAGAGCCTGGATAGCAAGCTCTCGGGCTCTTCGTCTTCTACCCATTTTTTAAAAAATCACTTATCCTATTCCAATTCCTTAAACAGGTTGACCATTTCTATAGCGGCCATAGCAACATCATAACCCTTGTTTCCTGATTTAGATCCCGCCCTTTCAATGGCCTGTTCAAGGTTGTCGGTTGTCAGTACACCAAAGGTAACAGGGATACTGCTTTCCAGTGAAACACTGGCGATGCCCTTGGAAACCTCTGCGGCTACGTAATCAAAATGCGGTGTTGACCCCCTGATAACTGCGCCAAGGCATATCACGGCATCATACCGACCACTCTCGGCCAACTTTTTGGCCGTCAGAGGTATCTCAAAAGCCCCTGGCACCTTGATTACGGAGACTTGTTCCTCAGTTGCCCCATGCCTCAAAAGGGCGTCCATGGCCCCTTCCACCAGCCTTGAGCTAATGAAATCGTTAAAACGACTCACAATGATTCCAAACTTAAGTCCTTCCGCCGATAACTGACCTTCTAACACTCTGGGCATAATATCCCCCTGTAGTTAATTACTTATCAAGAACGTTCATAAGATGCCCAAGCTTTTGACACTTGGTTAACAAATATTTTCTGTTTTCCGGCCTTGGCTCAATTTCAATCGGGACACGACCGGTGACCTGTAGATTATACCCTTCCAGGCCGATAATTTTTCTGGGATTATTGGTAA
>JAIWDV010000218.1:0-3170 GCA_048632525.1 Bacteroidales bacterium
TTGATATTCTACCAAATTATCTTGTTCGTCAAAAAGCGCCCTATCTGTCCACCGATGCCAACGAGCCTCCCCATTGGGCGCTATTACCCGGTGCTCGTAAGTGATCACAGGGTTCTCTTTAGTAAATGAGCTGAAATGGTTTCTGATCGCCTGGTGGTCTTCCTTTGGTATAAACTGGAAAAAATCTTTGCTAACTAGGTCCTCTCTTTTTTTGTTAAAATACTTGCAGTAATCGCTATCTACAAAAGTTAATGTTCCGTCGGGCAGAAAACGACAGTTCATGGCAGGCATATCTTCCACCACGGCTCGATATCTCCTTTCACTCTCTCTTAGCGCCCCCTCCGCCCGCTTGCGCTCTTCCACTTCCCGCTTCAGCTGCTCGTTCGCTTTCACCAGTTCGCCGGTGCGCTCTTCAACCCGTTTTTCTAACTCGTCATGAGCTTTTCTCAGCGCTTCCTCTGCGTGCTTGCGCTCTGTGATGTCGGTTAATATGCCAAGAATGGCCTTCTCCCCTTCATAGTTCATCAACTTTGTAGACAGTAGTACCTCAACGCGTCTGCCATCTTTCGCAAAGAGAGCATATTCGTATGGCTCAACCTCTTCCCCCCTCAGGTGTCTGCCGAAATTTGACCTAACTCTCTCGTGGTATTCTGGTGCGATCAAGGTGAGAAAATCGAAGTCTGGAGAATAGAATTCTTTCCTTTTGTATCCTGTAATCTTCTCGCATTTTTCATTCGCATACAGTACCCTGCCCTTTGTGTTGATGAAAATCATGTTGGGCGACTCTTGTGCAAGGGTCTTGAATTTCTCCTCGGATTCTTTAAGGATGTCCTCCGCCTGCTTCCGGTCGGTAATGTCGCGAGCAATTCCCGACAGGCCAATAATCTTCCCGGAGCTATCGTGTGTCGGCACCTTAATCACGTGGAACGTCTTCGGAATTCCTTCGACCGGCTTAGCGTGTTCTTCTTCAACAATCTCTCCAGATAGAACGCGATTGTCCACTTCCCTGACATGTTGTCCTGCTTCGCCTCCGAATAAGTCTTCATCCGTCATTCCGATCAGTTTGGAAGCTGGGAGCCCAAAAAGTTTTTCCATGGCGGGGTTCACCTGGACATACTTTAAAGTTCGATCTTTCATGAAAATGCTATCTTGTGCAGTATCGAAGAGAACTCGAAAACGCTCGTTGCTTTCCTGCAATGCCTCCTCTGCCAGCTTGCGATCTTCATCTGCTTTTCTTATCTGAGTAATATCAGTAGCTAGCTCTATTGCTCCTATAATATTACCATACTTATCCTTCAATGGGCGCAGGGAAATACTTAATGGCTTTTTTACCAATTTTTCTCTAGGATCATCAGGAGTAGTTGTTTCGTTGATTATGTCTCCTGCTTTTATCACTCTGTCAACCTTACACCACGGGCATGGATTGTCTCTTTTTTGGAAGACTTTATAGCATTTTTCCCCAATTATTTGCTCTATGTTTTCAAATGTACGTGTGATCTCACCTCCAACCGCAAGAATATTATAATCCGTATCAATTACATTTAATGTCGCAGGAATTGCCTTAAGTATTTCTATTATAATGTGCTGTTTAATCATCACTTCTTACCTCCCGCTTGCCTTTCAAACTCCTCGACCGATTGTTCCAATTCTTCACAGGTTGGAGTTACGTGGGGGACGTACGTGGGGGACGGAGTTAGCTTAATAGTTTAACATCATCCTCTTTTGCAAATTTTTCACCTCGCTTGATGGCCTGCGAGACTGAAGGCCGGGATATACCGAAATACCGGGCCAATTCCTTCCCGTTGATGCCAAGTTGGTAGTACCCCAAATAACAAAGGTTATGGTAGGCTGAGTTTGAAAATATAACGGCAACTGAAGCTGGAATGGAACTCCCGGATGCTGATTTAAAAATCGGCGCTGCCGGGAAATGGCAACACTTTCAAAAGAACTTTTTCTACAGACTCGTTATCCGTGGAATTAAAATTAAACAGATGCTTCCGATTGGCTAGGCTGGATGGCGTTTTGAGCAGCGTGAACAAGAAATGAAGATCTTGACATACCGCGCTTTTTAGCTGCGGAATCAATTTGTTTAAGAGTCATTTCAGGAACAGTAATATTGACCCTAACGGTTCGAGGCTTTGCATCAGGGACCTCAACGACCAAATAGGCAGCAGCATCAGCGAAATCGGGATCAGCCATAATTTCTTCGAGCTTTAAAGGAACTGGCAGTTGGTCTCCATCTTCAATCATGCCCTGAATATGAAGGGTGAGAGCTTCTTGGGCCATGTCCTTTGCATCGTCGATGTTTTTTCCAGCCGTTATGCAGCCCGGAAAGTCTGGAAACGACACGCCGAAGTCGCTCTTGGGGTCTTTATGTACGATCGCAATGTAGTTTGCCATGGTTATACCTCAGTTGAATCTAATTCCCGACTGGCGTTCTATACTTTTCAAAGTGTCAATCGGTATGTCCTTTTTTGGGTGTGGAACGGTAACACGCCCCTTTTTAATTGGATGCCGAAACTGAGAATGGGAGCCTACTTTTGCCACTTCGCGCCAACCATTTTGTTTGAGAATTTTGATAATTGTTCGGCTATCCATGGTGTGTATTTATACACATTTCAC
This sequence comes from Bacteroidales bacterium, assembly GCA_048632525.1. Classification (GTDB taxonomy): domain Bacteria; phylum Desulfobacterota; class DSM-4660; order Desulfatiglandales; family Desulfatiglandaceae; genus 4484-190-2. Next base: position 2,623 of record JAIWDV010000218.1, read on the forward strand.
TGATTATGTCAAGGTAAAAAGTCATCGGATAACATCGGGTTTAACGAGGACAGAAATCTGGACGTTGTTGACTGGGTTGAGTCAACCACCACCCTTAAAAGGGGTGGCTTGGATGGTGACCCTAAAAGGGTCTTTGTCTGAATACTGTTCACCGCCAAGACGCAAAGAACGCTAAGTTTAATTCCTTTTTGTTTTCCTTTGAGAGGAAGGAAAACAAAAAACCACAAAGCCTTACGGCAACTATACAATTCTATTCGTCAGCATATATGCTTTGAATGACCATGGTTTTTACGTAAGCGTATTTTGTTTTCTGCCCTCTCAGCAGAAAAGAAAATATTTTTTTCTCTGCGAACTTTGCGCCTTGAGCGAAGCGGGCGGTGAAAAAATACTCCCACTTACCCGCATAGCAAAGCCAGGACCATCAGCATAGCTGAAGGTTTAATAACGGATTAATTAATGGCATCCAAGATAAATTCCTTAATTTTAGCTCATCAAAACCGGCTAGCTCGGCCACCAATCGACCCCTAAATTACGTATTACATTGAGGC
>JAIWDV010000218.1:3178-3799 GCA_048632525.1 Bacteroidales bacterium
TTGTCCTGTTAAGGGCTTTGGAGATAGCAGACGTGGAAACTCCCACTTGGCGGGCTACTTCCGCCAGTGGAATTCCAAAATTCTCTACCAATTGATGTACTATCTGTGCCCAGCCCTAACCTGAGAAATGCGCCTTCGACGACTACCCATCCGCAGCTTATGCAAGTGCTTCCCGCTTTGACCATGCCTCAGGTGCAAACCATGCTTCGTGAGCTCAAATCAGAAGGAGAGATTCACAAAGTTGGCAGGACTAGGGCTGCATTATGGTATCCTGGTTCTGAAACGGATGCTATTACATCAAGAAAAAAGGGTTAAACGCAATCCAGACGCAATGCAATGGGCTAACATGCTGATATTCAAAGAGTTATATTGCATTCCCTATTGTGCCGTTAAAATAGAAATGGCACAATCACGGCACAATGTAATAGCTCTAACAATATGAAATATAAGGGTTTATGCATAACCTTGCCACATTAATTGATGGCCAGAGGGCGGATCACCTGAACTGTCGAGATAACCGCCAATCCTAGCCACCAGTTTCACTGCGGCACCGAGACAATCCGGGGAACTGAGGCATTTTTTTAGCATGAACTCTCAGTACCTTGATTTCCAGATCCGAAA
>JAIWDV010000219.1:0-3792 GCA_048632525.1 Bacteroidales bacterium
GCCGGGGCGGGGTTTAGATTTTCGGTGAAACTTTGAACTCTGAACCCGCGAATGGTTACAGATATTTCTTTGTTCCTAATGATTCTCACTTTTCAATATTCAATCGCCAATAGTCAATAGTCAATCAACAGCTTTATCCTTTATACAATTTCGGATTCAGCACGTCCCTCAACCAGTCACCCAGAAGGAGTATAACCAGTATAAAAATGATAAGAAGTACTCCGGGGAATAAGGTAATCCACCATGATCCGCTGAAGATATATTCAAAACCGGACCGGATGAGAGATCCAAGAGATGGCTTGGTAATGGGCATGCCTAAGCCTAAAAATGAAAGTGCTGCTTCACTCATCACGGCTTCTGCCACCTGAATGGTGGAAATAACCAGAACAGGCGTGAGGGTATTGGGTAAGACGTGGCGAAACATGATCTGCCAGCGACTGATGCCGATCACCCTGGCTGCCTCCACGTACTCCTTGTTCCTTTCCCCCAGAACCGAAGCACGAACTGTCCTTGCATAAATCGGCCAGTGGGATATTCCAATAATAATGATCAATAGCGGTACAGCCAGTTCTGCATAGCGGCCGACACCAAAAGCCAGCTTGAATATGGCGCTGGTAAAAATCGCAACGATAAGGTAGGGAATGGCAAATTGAATGTCGGTGATTCGCATTAAAAATGAATCAAGTTTTCCCCCAAGATAACCGGAAAAAAGGCCTACCAGGATTCCTACGAATGCCTGGAGTAAAACCGCACCGACTCCGATAAGAAGGGATACCCTCAAGCTGTAAATCATGGTGCTTAAAAGATCCCTGCCCTGGATGTCGGTTCCCAGAATGAAGCTCTTGCTGCCGTCCTCCATCCATGCCGGCGGGGTTTCAGCATCCATGATATCAAAGGTTGTGGTGTCGTAGGTATTGTAGGGTGCCAAAACCGGCGCCAGAATACAGATGACAACAAGAACTGAGAGGACCGAAAAACTTAGAATAGCTATGGGATCACGTTTGAAACTGTACAGCAGATAGGAGTTTTTGAATCGATTCCAGGCCTTCATTTTGTTCCTGCAATTCGTACCATGGGGTTGACAAACCCGTAGACAATATCAACAACCGTATTGACAACCACGAAAATCACCCCCACCACCACCAGGTAAGCGACCAAAAGGGATGTATCCGAGCGATCAACGGCTTCAAGAAACATATATCCCATTCCATGCCAATTAAAAACAGTTTCCGTCAGAATTGTAAAGGCAAACAGAATTCCTAACTGAACGCCAAATACGGTGATTACCGGAAGCAGGGTATTTTTAAAGGCATGCAAATACCAGACCCGCTGGCGGTGGAGTCCTTTGGCCCAGGCAAACTTGATATACTCGGTTTCCAGGACTTCCATCATTTCAGCACGAACCAGACGGATAAAAAGCGGCAGCATAATGGATGAGAGGGATGCGCTGGGTAAAATCAGATGCTTTAATCCGTCCCAGGTGAAAAATCCGCTTTCCCATCCCCAGAGGTTAACTGTTTCTCCGCGCCCATAGGATGGCAGCCAGTTCAATTCCACCGCAAAAAGATAGATCAAGGCAATGGCCGTAAGAAATACCGGGATGGCTACACCAACGGTGCTGGCCGCCATTACAATGCGGGAAAACCAGCTTTTGGGATAAATGGCGGCATAGATTCCTGCCGGAATAGAGACAATGATGAGGATAAGGGCGGTGACAAGGACCAGCTCAATGGTTGCGGGGGCCTTGGATACAATGACTTTCAGGGCCGGTTTCTTGTAGAAAAAAGACATCCCCAGATCACCCTTACATGCATTTATTACAAAGCGGAAATATTGGGTATAGAAGGGATCATTTAGGCCCAATTGGTCCCGTATAACCTCGCGTTCGGCCGGCGTGACCCGCTCTCCAACCAGATCCCTGACCGGATCGCCAATCTGGTGCTGGATCACAAACCCCACCAGGCTGATCACCAGCATCACAAAAATGGCTTGAATGATACGTCTTACGATAAACGCGAACATGACAGCCTTTGTTTAATTTCAGTGAGTTATATTCAACCGTAGTAATTTCTCAATAAGTTCGGGTGCTCACAACCGGATTAATGCCTTAAGCGAATGACAATGGCCGTACATCCTTTCGGAGTTTAGGCGTGAGCCTTTTATAAAATCCTTACGGATAAACTCCACCCGAACTTATTGAGAACTTACGGAATTACAACGAGACGAGAAAGATGTCAGAATGAGAAAAAAAGCGATCCTCATTTTCATGAAATATCCCGAGGCGGGGCGAGTAAAAACCCGCCTTTCAAAAAGCATTGGCCGCGAACAAGCCTGCAATATCTACCAGAAGCTCGTCCGCCGTACCCTCGGGATGGTCTCTGATTTCAAACACGCCCATACTGAAATCGATCTCTTTCTGTTTTACTATCCACCCGAAAGTGAAACCCAACTAAGGAAAGCCTATCCTGGACCGTGGAAATTTACCCCCCAGATAAGCGGCCATTTGGGAGAAAAAATGGGTAATGCATTTAATCATGTATTTACAAAAGGTTATGGGCACGCCGTTCTCATTGGGACTGACATTGCAGACATTATGACCAGCGACATTGTAGATGCCTTTCAGGCCCTCGATGAAAACCAGGCTGTTTTGGGACCTGCTCAAGATGGGGGGTTTTATCTGATTGGATTATCTTCTACGATTAACGAAATCTTCAACTTCCCCAACTGGTCCACCCCTTCTGTATTTGAAAGAACGTTAAACTGTTTCCATGCCTCTGCCCATAAGGTAAGGACGCTTTACAAAAGGCATGACATTGATGAAAAAAAAGATCTGATTTATTTTAACAGTAACCCGCTCTTCCAGGACCAAATTTCAATTATAATACCTTACCTGAGTGGAACGAAGAAACTGGCATCCCTTGTTGACTGCCTTGAGGCCCAGCTCTGGCCCGGCGACGAGATAGTCCTGGTTAAGGGCAATGGGTCTCCTGAGTGGGGGACAAAAAATATCTCCCCCCATACACGCCTCATTTTTGCTCCCAAAGGGCGAGGTAATCAGCTAAACCATGGTGCAAGAGTGGCTCAACGCAATATTTTATGGTTCCTCCACATTGACACCGCCCCTCCTCCTAATTTTGGATACCATATCAGAAAGCTGACGCTCATCCGGGACATGGTTCTGGGCTGTTTTGAACTCAGGTTTAACACTTCAAGTATTCCTTTAAATCTCATTTACAAATGGGCAAATTTACGTACAAAATACTTCAAGCTTCCTTATGGAGATCAAGGGCTTTTTTGTACTCGTGGAATTTTTGATAAAGCAGGTGGTTTCAAAAAACAGTTTCTAATGGAAGACGTGGACTTTGTGAGGAACTGCAAAAAAATGGGAAAGCTCTTGATTGTACCTCAGCCCATACATTCATCACCCCAAAGATATTTGAGAAAAGGGGTACTTCGAGCCTCATTACAGAATCATTTTCTGATACTCCTCTATTTTCTCGGTGTAAGTGACAAAAGGCTTTATAAGTTTTATTACAAAGAGCCAATTTGACCCGCCTAATTTGGTCACATATTCACTCAGCACTGCAAACCGCCTTTCGCTTTTCAAGCACAATGGCTAATTTGAGGCCCCAAGGGCCTGTCTCGTTAAACTGGCATCAATTTTGCTGTTATGCTCTTATAAAAAATATTGTGCGCAAAATGGTCACAAATTTAGATTCCAATAGCGAAGCGCTCTGTTGCCAATAAATTTAGGAATTCAGGGATTCAGGAATTCAGGGATTAAATTGAAGC
>JAIWDV010000220.1:0-3790 GCA_048632525.1 Bacteroidales bacterium
AGTTACATTCTAAATCTGGGTAAATAGAATTATGCTTAAAAAACTTATTGATAGAATAGTTGACTTTTTCGGAGTTCTTGGTATAAGATTAATCGAGGTATTTGAGATTTCCGGCTAGCCCGAATGAGTCGAGATGGCTGTACATCTTTTCCATCAACATCTTTGAGCACACCCATGAATTCTAATACAGTAGAAACACGCTGCAAACCATCAACTAACTCCCAGACACCACTTTCATCCTCGGAAACGAAGATTGCTGGAGTTGGTATACCGAGCAAAATGGATTCTATAAATCGGGATTTCTGTGTCGGCTGCCAGCGAAAAAGCCTTTGATATTCAGGTGTGATAATTAACTCACTGTTTTCATATAGATTGGCAATTTCACCGTAGCTGATATCGAGCTTGTCGGTTCGAATTTCATTACGCGCCTCAGCAATTTCGTTATCAATTTCTTGCCTTTTATCGTTCAAGATATCCTCCTATTGATTAGATTTGCACTATCTTGGGGCTATTTTTATAATTGTGCTAATGAGGCCAACAATTATTATTACGAAAATATTCTAAATAACGTTAATAAATTAAAATTATCTTGAATATTTATTAATTATGTTAAAATACTGGGAATTAGTTTTCTTTAAAGGTATTTTAACTTCTATAGTCATTTCAAACGTATTAATCTATCTACTGAAAAATATAGAAATATTTGTTGCGAAAAGCTGTGTGCTATCTACTGGATAGGAATAAAAACAGTTTAATTAGAATTTAGGAAGCCGTCAACCTTTTACAACAGCAATTGGCCTCAACTTTGCCACCTTTTTTGAAATCCCTGCGCCGTGAACTACTTCAACCACCTGGGAAATATCCTTGTAGGCATCAGGCATTTCTTCAGCAAGGGTTGATCTGCCGGTCCACCTGACAAAGATTCCTTTATCTTCGAGTTCGCGTTGTATGGCCCTACCTTTGCTTGCTTTTTTCGCAGCCTTTCTGCTCAGCACCCGCCCGGCGCCGTGGCATGTTGAGCCGAATGTATCTTCCATGGCTTTTTGTGTTCCTGCAAGAACATATGACGATGTACCCATATCACCTGGGATAAGTATGGGTTGTCCCACATCGCGATAATCATCACAAACAGCGGGATGCCCAGGCGGGAAACAGCGGGTTGCGCCTTTTCTGTGCACGCAAACAAATCGTTTTTTCCCATCTATTACATGCTCTTCTTTTTTCGCAATGTTATGGCACACGTCATAAACCAGATTCATTTGAAGATCTCGTGGACCTATTCCGAAAACTTTTGAAAACACATCACGGGAGCGATGCAGCAAGATCTGCCTGTTGGCCCAGGCATAGTTGGCCCCGCAGGCCATTGCATTGTAGTAACGCATTCCCGGCTCAGATTGAATCATGGCACATGATAGCTGGCGATCCGGAAGATTAAAACCTAATTTGTTTGCATTTTTGGTCATAGAGGCAAGGAAATCGCCACAAATCTGGTATCCCAGGCCACGTGAGCCTGTATGTAGCATAAGAGTGACCTGATCTTTAAAAAGACCGAATACCTGAGCTATTTCTTGATCATAAACAGCTTCGACCACGCCAACTTCAATAAAATGATTTCCTGACCCCAATGTTCCGAGCTGCTTTCGTCCTCTTTCAAGGGCCCTATCGCTTATCACACCAGGATCAGCATTCGGCATACATCCGTTGTCTTCCGTGTGTTCGAGATCCATATCGTTGCCAAAGCCCTGGCGCACAGCCCACCGGCTACCCTGTTTGAGTACCTTTTTTTCTTCTTTTACGGAAAGCTTTATCGACCCGGTGGAACCGACACCTGAAGGGATGTTTTGATAAAGGGCATTTACAAGGTCTTTAAGTTTTGGCCTTACTTCTTTTTCAACAAGGGCGGTTGTGGCCAGACGAACGCCACAGTTTATGTCATACCCGACTCCTCCCGGTGATATGATGCCGGTCTCCCAGTCAAAGGCAGCAACACCACCGATGGGAAAACCGTATCCCCAGTGCATGTCCGGCATGGCCATGGATGCCTTTAAAATTCCTGGTAGCGTGGCAACGTTTGCCACCTGCTTTAAGGGCTCATTTTGTTTTTCGCCCTTTAGCATCTGCTCACTGGCATAAATAATGCCGGGCACACGCATTTCACCGGTTTTGGGAACTTCCCAGCGATATTTGTCTATTCTTTTTAATTCAATTGTCATTTTTCCAGGCCTTAATATTTGATAAATTAGTTAAAAGTCAATTTTATATCTCACCGCCGAGACGCAAAGAAAAGCCGGAACCACCCCGCTACAGCGGGAAGGTTTAAGGGTTTAATTAATGATTAGTTCAGCTCAGCCACTAATGCCAACACGAGAAAGAAGGTTCTCTTTGAAATCTTCAAACTCGGTAGTTCCTTCATCAGTGATCTGCTCAATATGGTAGAATCTATCGGTGCTCGGCGATTCTCGTTTAGCGAGTCTCATATCGAGATCTGAAACGCCGACCATGGTCCAACACTCAACGTAGCCTTCCTTTCGGGCCTTTTGGTGGCTTTTCTCCGCCTCACCAATCCGATTATGAATATTGGAATAATCTCTCCCTCCTTTGATCTCTATCGCGACAAGGTTCCGAAATTTCCCCGATGGTAGCTCCTCCCGAATGCAAATGTCAGGATCGCTTGCAAATTCCACCTTGACCGCCCGTCCTGCAGCGTTTTGGATTTCTATCGACCGATCAGTTGCCGACACAATGGCAGGTGCAACTATTGAGTTTATCAGCTTGAACACTCTACGGGTAGCACGAATGCCTAATAGGTTAAGGGCACCACCTCGTAGTTGCGGACCCAGCGTAAGCAGCGTGAGGTCATGAACCGATTTTTGTGACAGTCGATCAATCCCTTGAATGAGAAGCTCTGCACTTCCGCACAACGCCTGACAAAGGTTGGACAAAGCTACTTCATTATGTTCGGACAATCGGCCCTTTTCTTCCATTGGCTTGAAGGGACCAAAGCCATATTGTCCGCTGTAAAACTGTTTCTGTGAGAACCCAAGAAGAAGCCGGTAATACCCCAATAGCTCTGGACTCTCCTGCAATATATAAGGAACTGCGAAAACGATCTCTCCGCGGAGGCCCCAACCAGCTATCTTTTGGAGAGCGCTTTTCGAGACGTATTTGTTTAGTTCTTTGTCGATCGTAGGAATTTCCAGCTTCGCTACTACATAAAGCAGAGCATCGAGAAGGTAGGTTTTGCGGATTTCTCTCAATCGATGATAGAATGTGATTTGAAGATCAGGCTTAGGAATTTTGAATTGGCTCATGTAGCCATCTCCTTATCATAGGTGAATAGCAACCGCTCGGTTCTCCGCACCCGCTCGACTGCAATATTCACATATTCGGGATTTAGTTCAATCCCAACATAATTCCGATGTTGTTGTTCACACACCACTCCTACAGTACCTGATCCAAAAAACGGATCAAGCACCCAATCGTCGGTTTGCGATCCTGCCAGGATACATGGCTCAACCAGCTTTTGCGGAAATGTAGCGAAGTGGGCTCCCGGAAATGGGTCGGTTGGTATAGACCATATTGTACGGCGGTTTCGGCCGCTTGGTTCTCGGACGCTCTCGTAATCGTAATAGTATTTGAGAGACTTTGAGAATAGGAAAACGTATTCGTGCGCTCTTGTTGGTCTGTCCTTGACGCTTTCTGGCATACAGTTTGGTTTCTCCCAAATAATATCGCTGCGGAGATACCAGTCAGCCTTTTGGAGGGCAAATGCCAAACGCCAAGGGATGCC
>JAIWDV010000221.1:0-3779 GCA_048632525.1 Bacteroidales bacterium
GCCTATGCTTATCAAATTAGCGAAAACCATGCCAGTGCCCTTGTTAAAAAGTTTTGCTGATATTTCAATATGTTAAATGGTATTTGCACAGCATAGAATATATAGGAGCACCATACTTTTAAGGATTTAAATTCCGCTTTTTGGTAAAACATTACACACTTCAGTGGTTCGATAGGGGGACGTCTATAGCGGACGTACCTCCTTTTAAAGAAATCCATTTCAATCCGTCCAATTTGACCCACCCTTGCTTAAAATTGTTAATTTATCTTTAGATTTCCACAAATAATCAATACCTTAGGGGCTCTTGGATCTAACTCCAAAAGGTGGCATCTGTTTTGCATCTTATTTTTCCTGAATAAAAATCAGGGCACAGAGGATGTGGCTTTTATCTGGCCCTGAAGACCTGGTTTTCATGTTAGGATAAAATGGCGTAACACATGACCTCCATTAAAGAGTTGAACTTTGATCACCTTATTGGCCAGGAGGTCGGTACATCCACCCTCTTAAAGGAGCTTGCCCGCGGTGGGATGGCGGCCATATTTATCGCCTACCAAAGAACATTAAAACGTCAAATTGCAGTCAAAATCCTGCCCAAATCGCTCCTTACCCCCCTGGCCGCCGAACTCTTCCAGCAGGAAGCAGAATCAGCCGCTATCCTGTCCCATCCCAATATTGTTACAATTTATGAAGTCGGAGAGGTCGAGGGTTTCTTGTTTATTACGATGCAGTTAGTGAATGGGCGATCTCTTTTCGATTACATCACAATGGCGCGAAAGCATGTGCTGCCGTCCAAGCGAATTTTACCCCTGAAGGCGACCATTAAAATCATTACAGACGTCCTCGATGCCCTGGATTATGCCCATAGTCAGGACATTATTCACAGAGACATTAAACCGGCCAATATACTTATAGAAGCCCATACAAAACGCCCCATTGTCTCGGACTTTGGACTTGCCACAACTACCCGTGGATCTGAGCAGGACTCTTCGGTTATTACAGGAACTCCGACTTACATGGCCCCTGAACAGATACTGAACGACCCTTCGGACGGCCGGACCGATATTTACGCAACCGGCGTTATGTTGTTTGAGATGCTTGTATCCAGGCTGCCGCTACCAAAATACAGTACGGCAATGGAACTGCTTAAAATGAGATTGAAACTAAAAGAGCGGCTATTTCAAAAAAAGCCTTCAGAAATGAATCCTATGCTTACTCGGGAAATGGACGATATTGTCTTTAAAGCGATAGCTCATGACCCGGAAAACCGCTATGCTACCTGCCGGGAGTTTCTCGAAGCCATCAAGGTTTACCGGGATCATCACATAAAAACACTGCATTAAGAGGAAAAAATGCCGGAGTCCAAAGTCATCAAGCAAGAATTTGCCAGATTCGGCCGCATTCTTTCATTGCTGTTTAACCGCGCCACCATGTATCAAATGGACCATCCTTACGTCAAGCAGTCTATTGATGAATTCCATCCGTTTGTTGAAAAGCTGCTCACGTCCATATCCCCATTAGTCTTCGCCATGAATCGTGAGCAATTTTTTATTGATGAAGAACCGTTAGATCCTCGCATCACTGTTAACAGGATGGTAGCACACTTCAAGAAAGCTGAAATTCAATCCATTTCATTCTATGAGGGGATGACCAAAAACGAGCTAAAAACCTTTCTCGGAATATTCGTATCTCTGGACAAATATCCCAATGCCGAATCCATGAAAGGGACCCTGACTGAAAAAGGTATCACCAATTTGAAGATCAACCATGTCTTTTACAAAAAAGTTACTGAAGATGATGAAGTGGTTTCACGCGATGTCCTCAAAAACATAACCCCTGAAATGATGGATGAGGACGAGCTCAAATCCAAAAAACTGTTCATTGATATGGTCCTTGAAAGCGTCCTGGGAGAAGAATTTGAAAAGAACCTTAACATCAATAACCTTTTAACAAATCCTACTGGACTGTCGATGAATATGATTGAAGCCGACATCAACAGTGTTCAGAAGAGCGATGCTGAGGATCGACGACCAGGACCGGTCCTATTGCATCAGCTTCAAGTAATAGGCGAGGAGGTTGAAAAAGGTCTCTCTGGTGGCGGGGATGCAAATGTGTCTGAGCTTGCTGCGGCAGTCTTTGACATGAAAAAGAAGCTCATAGAGGGAATGGACGCCCAAAAGGACCTGGACATAACCTTTTCCAATAAGGAGGAGATCCTTGATCAGGCCAATGAAATCACAGACAACGTCCTGATACGGCTTGTAAAAGATGAATACAAGGCCGGGAAAATTACGACCTCACGCTTGGCACAGATTCTGCGCAGGTTGATCCCTGATGCCGAGGAACTAAAGCGGGTACTTCCCAAGATCAAAGCGGCCCTGCTGGAGGAAGGCATGCCCTTGCCCGAGTATTTGAATCTGGTGGAAGAGCTTGGCAAGGAACTTCAAAGTGACGAGCTTGCCAAGATTCTTCAGGAAAGTTCCGAGGAAGTAGGCATAGACGGCAAAGAGTTGATACAAGAGGTTAAAGAAAACCCTGTGGAAGCAGCAGAGCTGATCTGCCTGGCGGCTGAAATTCGAAAAGGAACCGGGGATGAAAAGGTGCTGACCGATCTCTTGGTGGATTATGTGGAGCGCATGGGATCGAAATTGGGCCAGGATATTACCGCAGAAAATGGCGCGGAAGGTGAACAACACCTGCGTCAGGTCATTACCGGACTTGAAACTAATATTGTAAGCCGCTTGAAGGATATGAATGTTGTTAAAGACGATGTCCTGGAGGGCCTGGAAGAGAGACTCAACAAACGCATGGATACAGTCTTTGACAAACTCAGAGATGATTGGATTCAATCTAAATCTATGACCCCTGAACAAAACAGGGCAAAGAATTTGAGCGTGCTGCAAATCCTGGAACAGAGTGTGGGCGAGAACGAAGAACTTGGCGAGATCCTGACAATAGTACGCTCCAAGGTCAAGTCAGAAGAAATTGACGAAAATGATTTCAAAGAGATCTATTCCGAGATAAACAAACAAAAGCAAATAAAGCGGGAGCAGGAAGCAAAGAAAAAGATGCCGCCAGGGGTTTTGAAATCTCAGGCCATTATGTTTGTCATAAAAAAAGAAATATCCAGGGCCTCCCGTTATGACTTGCCATTCTCCGCCCTAGCCTTTTCCGTAATAAAGGCCAAACCGAAAACGGGGGATACAGCCGATGCCATCACACAACAGGCCGTGATGGATGCCATTTTACATAGACTTGCCGATATCCTCAGGGAAGCGGATATCATCGGTCAGTTGGGAAAAAACAAAATGATTGGCCTTCTGCCCATGACAATGCAAAGCGATGCAAAACTGGCGCTTCGCCGGACTATGAGATTACTGCATAGTGATCCGATTGAAGTTGGCGGAATTCCGTTAACCGTTAAAATCGCAGGTGTGTCAACCACCTTTGACGCTGACCGGATGACCGACGGAAGTGTATTTATGCAGGCCATGTCGAACGAACTTACGGAGATGGTTATAAGGGTCAAGAATATCCAGGAACTCTTCTAGTCAACTACCACCCCTAAAAGGGGTGCTTGAATGATGACCCTAAAAGGGTCCAAATATGTAAATAAAATGAATTCGAATGACAAAGGTCAAAGCCCAAATTTCAAATGAATGTCAAATGACAAATGCTAAAAAATATATCTCCACCCATTAATTCAAACGCAGCCTACACTGGTGAAGATGCACAATGGGAAAAAGATAAATAACTGATCGTTTTGGAAAACATTTTGACAT
>JAIWDV010000222.1:0-3779 GCA_048632525.1 Bacteroidales bacterium
GTGTGCCTGTCCCGAGGGATTCAAACCTGATCCGGACACAGTAAAACTCGCAAAAGATGCCGGCCTTTCAACGGTCGAGATCTCCCATGATCCCAAAACGGCTGTGAATGGTGCTGATATTGTTTATACGGATGTATGGGCCTCCATGGGGCAGGAAGATGAGTTGGAAGAACGAATTAAGCGTTTTCAAGGTTTTCAGGTAAACGATGAACTGATGTCAGCTACAGGAAAAAAATCCCATTTCATGCATCCCCTGCCTGCAAAGAGGGGAATTGAGGTGACGGATTCGGTCATGGACTCAAATGCACAGATAATCTTTGACGAAGCGGAAAACCGAATGCATGTCCAGAATGCGATTATGCTGAAGATTGCAGGAAAATAAGCAGGTGTGTATTCACCCTTATTAACAAGAAAGGATTTCATAAGAATGAAAATTCAGGTTAATTCCGAAATTGGTAAACTCAGGGCCGTAATGATGCAACGCCCCGGCAAGGAAATTACGCGATTAACTCCATTAAATATGAAGTCGCTTTTATGGGATAATGTTCCCTGGCCAGGCAGAGCCGCAGAAGAGCATCAAGCATACGTAGAGACTCTGAAAAACCTGGGAATTAAAGTCTATATCATGAGCGATCTTTTAAAAGACGTTCTTAAGGACGATACTCTTAGAAAAGAGCTCATTACAAAGAGTATCGCTTACGAATCCAAGCGGCTTTCACCTCAGACTTTAGAAGCTATGCAAAGGTATATGGAAAATGTCGATATTGATGAACTGATCGACATCTTTACAGGCGGAATAAGGAAAGAGGAACTTTACAATAAGACTTATGAGGTTTCGCTCCAGGATTTATCTGACACCGAAAATGAATTTTGTTTGACTTCAATGACTAACATTGGCTGGTCACGGGATCCGGCAGCAGCGATTGGGAACGGAATAGCCTTTTCCGTAATGTATGGCCGGGCCAGAGAAAGAGAACCTCTATATGTAAAGTATATCTTTAAATATCATCCTGACTTTAAAGATTTGGAATATGATACCTGGTATGGCAATTCGGAAGAACACACTACCCCTTTAGAAGGAGGTAATGTATTCCCCCTTAGTAAAAACGTCTTACTCATTGGCCTGAATGAGAGAACGCATGCCCAAACCATATTGACGATCGCTCAAAATATGATGAAGCAGTCAGAGCTTACAGATGTACTTGTTCTTCAATTCAATAATACAAAGCTTACAAAGGGAGATCTTGGATTCTACGTTCATGTTGATACATTCTTTACCATGGTAGATTACGATGCCTTTCTTTTTTATCCGGATATAGAAGACTCTCTAAATGTTTTTCATCTGTGGAAAGATGATGGGGACACGATTAAAACCAGTAAGGAGAGTAACCTTTTTGAAGCATTTAAGAAGGTGCTTAAATTGAAATCAATACGCATAATTAAAGTTGGCGGAGATGATCCAATAAGATCCCAGGCAGAGCAGTGGGGCGTTGGCAGTAATGTTTTCACTATCAAACCCGGAACAGTAGTTGCCTGGAGCAGGAATGTTTCTACTAATAAAGAGTTGCGCGAGAATGGTATTGAGGTCATAGAGTTAGAGGGAAACGAGTTATCAAAAGTCCTGGGTGGACCACGTTGTGCTGTTATGCCGTTATGGAGGGAGGAAATTTAGATTGGGAGAAATACTATTCAGCATGGAACCGGAAGTTGTTGGCAGAGTTGAAACCGAGTTTAGGAGAATAGTGACGCCCATTCCCGTTCCTGAGTCACTGCCCATTATTGAAAAATTGCAACGATATGAACCGCTATCCATGGGCGGTCAACCCCTGGTTGTTTGGGATCGGGCCGAGGGGATCAATGTATATGATCCTTATGGTAACAAATGGCTTGATATGAGTTCAGGTGTGCTGGTGGCCAATGTCGGACATGGCAGACAAGAGGTTCAGGATGCCATGGTGGAACTTATTAGGCGACCTCTTCTTCACAACTACCTTTTTCCCTGTGAAGTCCGGGCTGAGTTAGTCAAAAAGCTGGCAGAGATCTCTCCGCCTGGCCTGGACAAGGTATTCCTGTTAACCACAGGGGGAGAGGCAGTTGAATGCGCTGTGAAATTGGCCCGGACACACGGCTTGAGAAAGGGCGGTAGGAAGAAAAATGTTATTATTTCTTTCGAAAATGCCTTTCATGGACGGACACTGGCCGCACAGTTGGTTGGGGGAATCCCGGAACTAAAGGACTGGATTGTAAATCCTGACCCTGACATCCATCAGGTGCCCTTCCCCGGTGATTTTCGGCTTAAAGACAAGTCCTTCTCCCTGTTCGAAAGGACCTTGAAAGAAAAAGGTGTTAACCCGGACGATATTGCCGGCGTGATTAGCGAAACCTATCAGGGAAGCGGGGCCTGGTTCCTTCCTGATGAATATGCTCATAAACTGAGAAAGTGGTGTGATGCCCATGGTGCCCTTTTGATTTTTGATGAAGTCCAGTCCTCATTCGGTCGAACCGGCAAATTATTTGCATTTGAGCATTATGGGATTGACCCGGACATAATCGCCTGCGGAAAGGGAATCAGCAGTTGTTTGCCGCTATCTGCTGTGATTGCAAGTGCTGAGATTATGGATATGTATGAACCCGGTTCCATGACCAGCACTCATACTGGCAATCCGATCTGCTGCGCCGCGACTCTTGCAAGCATTAGTTTGCTTCTGGATGGCGGCGTACTGGAAAATGCCGTATCTGTGGGCAAGTTCCTCGGTGACGAGCTGAAAAAGCTAAAAGACGATTACTCCGACGTTATTGGAGCGCTTCATGGTCGAGGAATGGTGTATGGTTTACATATTGTAAAAAAGGGTTCAATAGAACCTGACGGCGAAATGGCACATCGGATTATAGACAGGGCAGTCAAAAGGGGATTGATGTTGTTTGCGCCGGTGGGATCCGGAGGGGCCACCATAAAAATCTGCCCACCGCTGATTATAGATGAAGAGGCTGTGGAGGATGGGATCACGGCCCTCAGGGAGGCCTTTGAATCGGAGGCTATTTAAATCTTTTACTATGAAAAATCCCATAGAATCATTCGACCGTCTCCAACCTGGAATGGTTACTGTCCTTGGCGTGCCATACGACGAAAACTCATCGTTCATGAAAGGGCCGGCATCGGCACCACCACGGATTCGTGAGGTTCTGAATTCAGGCTCCATGAATCTATGTTCTGAAAGCGGAATTGATCTTGGGGCAGAGCCACGTTTTCATGACCTCGGAGACTTGAACCTGTCTATTGGGGCCGCAACATTCGAGCAAATCGAAAAAGCCATCACAGATCTGCTTGAACGAAAAGTTATAGTGCTGTCACTTGGCGGAGATCACGCCATAACTTATCCAATTTTGAAGGCATATGGAAAAAAGTACGACAAGCTTAGTATACTTCATCTTGATGCGCATCCCGATCTCTACGATGAGTTCGAAGGAAACCGTTATTCCCATGCCTGTCCTTTTGCAAGAATCATGGAAGACAACCTGGCAGGACGTTTGGTGCAGATAGGGATCAGGACTATGAATCCCCACCAGCACGCACAGGCCGAACGATTTGGTGTCGAAGTGATAGATATGCAAAAGTGGCGATCTGATACAGTTTTGGATCTCACAGGACCGGTTTACCTTTCACTTGACATGGACGTACTTGACCCGGCATTCGCACCCGGTGTCTCACACCACGAACCAGGAGGACTATCAACTCGCGATGTACTTCAGATAATTCAGGGCATAAATGCACCTATAGT
>JAIWDV010000223.1:0-3774 GCA_048632525.1 Bacteroidales bacterium
AGATCCCGTCTTTAGCGGGATTGGTTTTAAAATGAGATTAACCATTTATTAGCTATATGCTTCCATGTCAAGAGGAACTTTGCCAATAACCCAATATACCATCTTCCCAAAACCCATTATTCCATCATTCCATTATTCCACTATTCTCCCGCTGCAAGCGGGATGAGCGGAGCGAACTAAGTTCAAAACAATATGATTCCTCGAAAAGCTATCAAATGTTTTCTCCGTTCCCGTTCCATTGAATCAAGGCCTCAATTTCATGCCAGCTCTTGACTGTTTGAAAAGGATGCGGCTTCCGGTTCCAGGGTTGCTCAAAGACGATGGGAGTGACAGACGTTTTTTCTAAAAGATAGCATGTATCAAGGCGATCTTCAACAAAATACCTGATCCCGTGTTTCAAGAGAACCGGAAGTTTTTCCTTATGGGTGCTTGTAGCCTCAAGACGGATGGCACTCATATGCGCTACCCGAAGATATTGTTGAACCCACTCGAGGATAGAATCCCTTTCAGGTCTGGCAGTAACAAAGAGTAAAGGACTAATGTGTGAAAGCCTTGTTAACACATCCACAGAACCAAAGACAGGCCGTATCCCCATTGCAAGCGGATCATCCAGTATCCTTTGAATAATCTCGTCGCTGGTCTTTTCATCAATATCAATGACTTCCCGGAAATCATACTCTGTGATGTCCTCATACTCTACTTGAATGCCATATTGTTCTCTGGCAGTTTCAACGAAAATTCTAAATGTATCGGCAAAAACACCGTCGATATCAAATGCCAATTCATTGGGCAGAATTCTCCCTGATTTTTCTTCAATTCTGTTTTTCACAATACATCCTTGTTGAATTAATCGGCGTAATCCACTACCTCGGGCAGTGGCACCATAATAAGGTTCTACCAGTTGAGCAATTGTTTGGCCATAAGTGATCTAAAGTGACTAAAGTGAACTAAAGTGCCTAAAGTTCAAGGTAATATTTAACATTTTCAAATTGTCTAAAGTTCTCGATCAAGGTCTTGGCTGAGCCAACTGTTACTGTGCCTCTTGGCAGACAAGACGGTTTTTTTAAAAAAGTCACGAAGTTCCTTAACTTTAGACACTTTAAACTTTAGGCACTTTAGGCACTTAAATCAGCGTATCATATATGGGTAGACGCACTACAAGGGTAGTGGTATTTTTGCCTCTCCGAATCTCTATCTTTCCCCTGAGCATGCGGATAACGCGGTAGGTTATGTAGAGGCCACGACCTTCGCCTTCGCCCCCAAGAAGTCTCAGCCTTTCTTCTTCAGAAATATGACCCGTATTACTGATCTCAGCACACGCCCATTCCCCGTCAGCGTAAGTGCGAATTGCAATACGTCCTCCCTTGAGTGGAATTGCCTTTGTGGCATTGTTAAGCAGATTATCAAATACACGTTCAAGGTGGGTTACATAACACTGGACCTTAAGATGAGGTTCAAAAGGCCCCTCTTTCAGAGAAATATTCTGCCTGAATTGCTCTTTGATAGCCTCTTTGTTGATTTCAAAGCGTCTTTGAAGTACATCTCTCAGGCTCAACACCTGCTCCTTGCCTACCTCATATATACTCAGAGCCAACTCCTGAAGGCGACTTGTTTCCTGCAAAAGAATATCCACATACTTGCTGATCTGCTTATTGGAGTCCTCACACCCTTCCTGTTTAAGTAATGTCTTGAGCCTTCGGGCGAAACCAGCTGTTGCGATAGCTGGATTCTTAAAATCATGAAGGGTGTCATCCAGCCGTTCCATTTTCTGAGCCTTCATCAATTCCCGGCCCAAAAACAGGAAGATATCTATTTCATCATCCCTGTAACGCTGCCTCTGATCCAAGGCATCAAAAGTCATGAAATGGCTAATCTCACCGTCAGCAGTAAGGGGAATGTATAGTATAGAGTTAATACTGTGGGACGCTGCGAGTTTTTTAAGATTCTCAGATATTAAATCGCTCCTTTGTGGATCCACCACCAGTATATATGACGAGGTGACTATCTCGTAGACAGACTCCCCGGAATATTCCCTCAGCTTGAGGAGTAACTCAAAGGCGGGCTCGGTGCTCACTGGAAAACTTTGCCCAATGCTATGATACCCCCCCACCACAGGGTAACCGGCCTCAAGGATTACGCTATCAAGATCCTTTGTGACTGAAAAAAGCGTGCTGCTTTGGAGACTGACCATATCGGCGAGTTCCGGGATCACGTGGTTAAAGACTTCCGTCATCTTAATCCCGCCCCGGCTTCCAAGGGTCCGGAATATATGACCAACGATCGCCTCTTTCTTTTCATTGGCCCTGTGCATGGTGAGGATCTTTTTGTGAGCAACAGCAAAGCTCAATCTCTTGGCCATAAGGCTGGCCATCTGGATCTCCAGGGGTGCAAAGGTTCGATCTTTCTCCAGATAGTATATCTGGATCACACCCACAGTGTCTCGCTCATGGGGAAAAAACCGGGGAATCTCAAGTGGAACAGCCATTAGCGAGTAAACACCTCTTCTCTCGATGATTTCCTTATCCTGATAGCGCTCATCATCAAGAATATTGGGCACCAGGTATGGTTTGCGAGATTTTACCACATCCCCGGCCACGCTCCCTTCAAGCGGGATAAACGGCTCACGTTTTTCTTCTTTGGAAGGATAGGACCCATAGGAAAGCATCTGCTCGGTTTGCGGATCATAGATCCTGACAGATGCCGATCGGGCCTTGAGAAAGCCTACCATGTATTGAGTAGCTTTCTCCAGGATTTGGCGTTCAGAAAGGTCTGGGTCGATCTCAACAACCTCATCAACCTGCCTGATAACCTGATCCAGGAAATCGGAGAGAACATGCTGCTCGATCCATTCCGTTAGAAGGGCCCAGAAATCCTTCTGAGCGGAAAGCCCTTTTGCCCAGGGTTCATGCCGTGCCGGCTCGAACAGATTCTCCAAATCAGTCCACATAATAAAGCTCAGTTTGAAGGTTTATAAGGTCTATATGTTTGTCTCGGAAATTCTATAACTTATTCCAATTATGAGCGAAACGAAATAAGTTCTGTCTATTACTTAGCAATAACAGGGCGAAAAGTCAAGGAAGCCCCGATTTTCTCAGCCTTTCTGTTTATAGCCTCCACTCGGAGGCCTTCGAACAAATTGGATTCTGCATTGACATATCTCCTGTTTTTCAGCATACTCCCACATGCTATCCCCTGCAACAGTTTAGCCCTTTAAAAAGACCATCCTTGGATTATTGGGCACTATTTCCAAAGCGCTAAACTGTTACTTTCCCCTCAAAACCCCGGAGGTAGGCATGAAGGAATCAAGCAATATAGATCGTCTGATAGATTTGATCAGAAAAATGACCGCACACGAGCATGATATTCTATTGAACAGGTTGAAAGGAAATCACTATAAAGAAAAAAGGGTAAAGCCCAGAAAGGCAAATCCCGTGCTTTTAGATTATACTGTCCGGAATCGTGTTTTTCAGGGGTTTATTCATGATATAAGTGTTGGCGGGGTGTTTATTGGAACAGGCGAATCCATACCTGTTGGTCAAGAGATCCTGGCAATTATACCACTTCCAAACAGCCCAAAATCTATTAGAGTCAGAGGTGATGTTGTCAGAAACACACCTAACGGGATAGGTGTAAAATTTAAGAGACAGCCTAAGGCATAAAGGATCAGGCAAGAATCCTCTTGTACCAGGGAAGTTTCTTCTGCATGGCTTTTTTTATTTCGGGCAACTTTTCCCTTGTACTTTCTATTCCCGCCTCAATCAATTCATCGGCCCT
>JAIWDV010000224.1:0-3758 GCA_048632525.1 Bacteroidales bacterium
CAACCCACAAACCCCGCAGTTAGCACAAACCAGCTCTGTCTGGTTCATTTTTTTGTTAGGCTTTGCTTCACTATATTTTTTCTTTTGGTTTACCGAACTATTGTGAATTCAATATTCAAGGTCTGACCCCAGCTCTATCCTCGGCTGCTTCAGATCGACCTTGTCAGGTCGACACAATCCTTAAAGGTTAGCCCTTAAACTTCCGCTTGACATAGTCTTGCGTCTGGCTCGCGCTGAGCTCTGTTGTTGACGGCCCAGTACGAATGTAAAACCGCTCCGACTCGCCGTCCTTTACAAAGACTGGCGAAGGCGCTCTCCTGCACTTCACAACCATCACCCGGCAATCGTCGTGATCATCAAAATGCGCATGGAGGCTGGTCATAGCCTGTATGCCCATGCGGCTTTTAACGATATTCACCAAGTGTAAACCCATTTTATCTTCATTGGGAAAACCATCGGTTTCGATACCGATCGGACTACCATCATCGGAAACACCGACAATCAATGTGCCACCGTTGGTATTGAGAAAACCTGCCAAGGTCTTGAGCACTGCAAGCTCCATACGAGGATCCTTGGTTCCAGTATGGAGGTTGGTTCGCATGGTGGATTTTAACTCCACAGCCTCGGATTCACCGTTTATCACTACCTGAGATAAATCAAAATCCCCAGCCCCTGCATCTTGTTCGATCTCGGAAGCGATTAAGGTTGCGTAGCCTTCAGCGATCACCTGGGCCATCAGTTCGCGTCTCTTTTCCAGAAATTCGCGGTATTCCAAGTGTTCCCAATTATCAGGTAAGGCATGGTGTCTATACATCCGGTCAAGCACACTTTGGTCAAAGCGTGCCTTCATTTCCGGCAAGTAATCAATGGGCGCTTGATCTGATATTCGGGCGTTGTCTCCCCACTCTACAAGTGCGTAATTAGCGATCTGATTGGTATCCCGGATTGCTGTAATTCCCAACTTGCTTAAATAACCCTTCGGATACAGATGGTGACGTTCCACCGCCGAACGATTTGCCTGCATAGCGGGATCGAGCAACTCTGAAACGCGGATTTTCGAAAACAGCGCCCGCGCATCCAATAAAACCAATGCTGCATGGTACGCAAACAGCGATGGACTGCGGGGTGACGAGGTGGCCAAATCATTGGGCAGGGAAACACCCCAGAAATCATTAGTGAGTGTGATATCGCAGATTTTATTGAGCATTTGAACAAAGTCATCGGCAGTGTTGACGTCGCGCAACCGTGCCAGGTCAAACTCCATGGCGGATTCTGGCGAGCCGGTGAAACGGCCCGTAACACTCGACATAAAAAACCAGCGTGAAATTGACCTTCGAAGCTCGAATTCAGCCACCTTATATTCGGTACGGCCAATTAAATACAGGATGTAAGAGAATAGAAAATTATTCTGGGAACTGATCATCTTACCGCTTCTAAACCCTGCTTGTCTTATGCAGTTCATGAAATCATGCCAGTACTGGAGATTTAGGGTTCTTTCTTGAGCGTTTTTGAGAATTTCAAATTGCTCAACCCGGCGATTGTCACTGAAAGTTTCTGTTTCCAGATCTTTGCCGCGGAGGATTGAATAAACATATTTTAGACGAGCACGCTTGAAAGCCACACCAACATCCACACGCAATAGCTGATCAGGTGAAGGTTCGATAAAATAATTAAACGGTGAAGCCGTGCCTTTGGACGGTTTTTTGGCTAACCGGCAGAAGTGTTCTAACTCAGAGCGGCCTTCATCCCAAAAAACCGACATTAGGGTAAGGATGAAGTCGGCCTGGTTCAGTGGCGTCCCCTTGCTGTTTATTCGAACGAACACATCAGAAACATCCTCTTCCGAAATGTTTGAAGCAAGCTCAAGTGCTGTAAAGGGGAAAGTTAAAAGGCTTTGGAGTTTCAGAATTGAATCTTCAATTACTGATTCCTGATCTTCAGATATGTCTCTGCTTGTTTTTAGATTTGCTATATGCTCCCTGATTACTTTAGTTATTTTTATGTCACCGCTCCAGAGAATCGATATATCCGGGATATAAGCCTTATCGCGTCGGATGGCAGCGTCAGCCACCTCAAATCTCTCTTCAAGCGGATTGAAAGCGATGCAAATTTTTTCGTTGTCATAATTTTCTCGGACAACATTAACGCCTTTAATTACGGCATATAGTGAAGTCATTCTCTGCTGGCCGTCCACAATAACAAGTCGTGGGGGCTTCTGCTTTTGGTCTGTTCCAATAGTGCGGTCGTCAGCCAATCCATTTTGCCAGAAAAGCAAGTAACCTACAGGGTATCCTTTATACATGGAATCAAAAAGATCGCGGACTTTTGCGTTTTTCCATACGAATGGACGCTGGATGTCTGGCAGCCCAATTTCACCTAAGGCAATAAATTTGACCAATCCACCCAGATCGTAGTCTACTTTTGTAAATACAGTTTCACTCATGATTTCTCCTGAGGGCTAATGTTACAGATAACCTGGACAAAAAGCGCCAGCTTTTTGGATCAGAGTTAATCCGTTTGTTAGCCGATTCATTTTCTTTCCGGTGTTGGTGGAGGTGTGGGAGGAGGACCAGGAGGTCTTTCATCTGGTGATGGAGGTCTCCAACCTTCCCTAACATCAGGCTTTGGGCTTGGTGGTGAGGGCTTAGGCTTTGGAATCGGTGGTTTTTCTGGGGTGCTCATCTTGTAAATCTCCTTTAAACAAGTATTCTCCAATTGGTACGATACGTCTATCTATCCCAGGGTCATGGACTGCGGCCAGAGAAAATAAATTCTCAGATGATATGAATAAATATTGGTAATTTAATGCTTTATAGTTGCCAGTATCTTTTTCATATAAGCAAGGTTCTTCAAGAACAATATCTCTGTCTTCGCCCGAAACTGCGACATTAGCCGTTTTTAATTTTCCGGCATAAATTTCCCCATTCTTAAGGCCAACTATAACCCAATGTTTTGGGGCGTATGTTCTTACGAAATCATCCCAAGCACTTGGAAAGACCGAACTGGATGAAACTTTAGCTAATACCCAGGCCCCAAAAAAAGCAAGTATTCCCGCAAGAAATCCACCGCAAAGATGTCCAATATAGGGGAAAAAGATTTTATTAAAACTTTCAGTAGTTGAAGATATTGATGCATATGTACTCGGCAAAAGATGTAAAGGTGGTGGGAAATCTAATAACCCAGCAATTACCGTATATAGAACAACACCAATGACACTAAAACCGATTAATCTAAGAATTATTTGAAAGTCTCTCTCACGCCAATCAGTGCCGATAAGCGACTGATAAATCCGATTTCCAAGTAAACCCGGAAAAATTGCAATTAAAATTATCAATAATCCTGTTACAGAAACTGGCATTCTATCTCACTATTATTATAATAAAGTTTTTTCAGCAAGGCAATGATTAGCGGGCGAAAACGCGCATGACATTCGCACCTTTTGTATAGTTTACAATTTGTTGTAGCCCGCCGACACTGAATATTGAGATCAGAAAAGCGAGCTGTTTTTCTCAATTTTTCCGGTATATCCGATATGCGGGAAAAAGCGCTTGATATCCCTGATATCAGGGGTTTTATGAGAAGGTCTCTACAACCATATATCCTCTCCTCATTGCAGATAAGCTATTAATGTTTGTATCTATAGAAATATAACCTGGTTATGCGGTTTTAAGTTTCCGATTCTACTATTTTTATTTCTTCCTCTGTTAAATCATATAATTCATAAACTAACTGATCTATTTGTTTGTCTGCGGCTTCGA
>JAIWDV010000225.1:0-3754 GCA_048632525.1 Bacteroidales bacterium
AAATAACGCCTGTCGCCGTGTTTGCCATAGCCGCCAGCTCATCGGCCATGCTGTTGCGATGCGGACCTGCGACCTGATTGCCTTTAAACTCGATGGTTTTCAACTCAAGAACAGAGTCTTCGCCGATGGCGATTTGCTTCAATAAATCCGCTGTATTGTTAAACATCATCTTCCTCCATTCACGTCATTTTGTGTCCACCCATGTTTCAATCCTCCCCCGTGCGGGTGAGCGCCTAATCGTACCACAGATTTGTTGAAGAGAATCCTTTGTCGTATTTTTCATTCAATTTTGCAGAAAAGCTCTTTAATTTGAGAAATGGGACTCATAAACCGGCCTCCCTGGCAAGTTTCAGCATTTCATCAAATAGTTCTCTAAGGTATGGGCATTTCTTATAAGCAATGGCCGTTCATACCATATTCTCCAATTCACCGGTTCGATAGAGGACACCCAAAGAATATTCTTTCAACCAGTACTCCAATTCTTTCCCATCCACAGTTTTTAGAACTGTTTCTCCTTTAACCCATTTCGCAACTGTTGTAGTTGGCTTGGTGTCTCCAAAGGCATCCAGGAATTGTGGCGAATGCGTAGTTAAAATAACCTGTGTTCGTTCAGCAGCATCCACGGCATACTCTGCAACAATCGGAAGCATGGAAGGATGCAAACCGGTCTCCGGCTCATCGATTGCAATCAGCGGCGGGGGGGACGGTGTAGCCAGGATCGTTAATAAAATAAGAAACCGCAGTGTTCCGTCGGAAAGGTCCGCAGCAGATTGCTCCCGTTTAAGAGATCGCCATCTGATACGGAGTTGAATTCTCTGGTCCGCCGCAGGAGGGAAAACCAACTCTTCGTAATCATTTCCAAATGCTGCCCGCATGGCGGAATCGATTTCATTCTTAAAATCACGATCTTCGGTGTAAAGCGTATGCAGAACCGGAATGAGATTTTGCCCGTCCGCATCCACTCGTTTTTCCGATCGGGCAATTGCCGGTTGGCGGAGGGGGGCTGCCAAGCTGACGTCCACGTCATGATAAATACGCCATTCAGCTAATTGTTTACGAAAAACAGGAATATGCCGGTTGATAGTGAAAGGTCCTGCCGTCAAACTAAGCAGTGTCTCATCTTCCAACAAGGATTCCTCTGAAGCTATCAATTCTTTCCGGTTTTCATCGAAAATTCTGCCGGTCATTTTTTTCCGCTCCAGGATTGCAAAAGGTTCGACCTTTTCTTTCGGTTTCTTCCGATGAAAATATAAAAGTTGTTCTTCTCCAATAGAATAGGTTCCGCTTTTGCCGAGCCTCGCCAATTCAACTCCGTAAGTTAACCAGTACTTATCCGCAAACCAGAATGGCAACAGTTTGGAAGATTTGATATAAAAACGGATGCTATCTGAAATACCGTCCCAAACCAGCGGCTCCATTCCGCCTGCTTTTTGAATATACTTCCCCAATCCGCCTTGGGCCGAAATCGAGATCATTTCCAGTACGCGCAGGATATTTGACTTGCCGGAACCATTGGGACCAATCAAAACATTCAGATTGCCAGGAACCCAGAAGACATTTTTCAGGGAACGGTATCCCTGTATTTTCAAGTTCAGTATTTTCATTGTTCATTCTCCCTTTTGGAATGATGAATTATGAAGGATGAATGCGGAATAGTTTAGCATCCACTTTCATTTTAGCATCGATCATATATTCTTGCCCATCATTTCGCATTCATAACCCTTAATTGCTAATTTAGCACATTGGGTATTTTTCTCTCCCCGTTTCTCACGAACTCGATAATTTTCTGGTCAAACGTAATTATTGAACACTCTAAAGTCATAGCTGAAGCCACAACGATTTTATCGTGCAGATCATGTTCTGCAAGACACCCATCAACAGTAAGTAAATTCTCCAAAACCTCTTGATCTATTGCACGAATTTCAACATTCGGAGACTGCTTTAGTGGTGTGAAAACTTCATAGAAAAACTTACGAAAGAGCTCCTCTGATCGGAGCCACTTTTCATATATCTCGATAAAAACGATAGATGGAACACTTAACAACACCCCACCTTCTAAAGGGGATACTGCCTCGTGAATAGCGTTTCTTGCTTTTTGAGATATCGACGGTGATCCATCGAACATGGGTGTATCATCAAACACTCCAGCAAAAAAAGAGATGAGTCCGTTTGTATCAATCACGTAACGTATCTTTTCCATAACAATATTCCGATAATTTCCTTGCAACCGTTAGAAGCGATATTTCCAAATTAATCTCACCGGAATGTTCGTGTCGCAACATATAATCCACAAAATCTTCACCGCATTCTTGTATATCTATAAACATTTTCTCCGGTATGGAAAACAGTTTCGGTTTTTCCTGGCCGTCGATTTCAACCAACACGGCCCAATCGGGGTTGTAGGTTCCAATTGGCGTTGGAACCTTGAACCATCCGGGAAGTTTGGCGTAAACCTTTACCGCTTCGTTAGCTTCCAGGTCCTCAGCAAATCTCCGCTCGACGCCGGCAGAGTCATAAACAATATGCGTGTATACTGATTTGGCCTTCTGTGTTTCCAGGGTGTTTTTCAGGTAACCCGTCAACTCTTCCTTCTCAAAAAGTTCTTGTGCGTAATAATGATCATCTCCGATGCGTTGGTAGCGAATCCCGTCCACCAAGGCGAGCCGCTTGGTTCTATTGATCGCCTCTGTAGCCAGGTCAATGAACTGTTGCGGGTTGCGCTTGAAATCATTCAAACGCCGGCTTTGACTGAGTATTTCTACAAGGCTCCGGCGAGTCAGATGTGTTTTGTCTTGCAAGTCGGTCAAAAGATCGGGTAGCTCAATATCAGTCTCGTTAATAGTGGTAAAGCCAGATGCGGCAGTCTCATTGGTCTCCACACCGCCCTTGCCGATAGCAATATCCGCTTTCCGGAATTGTGCCCGTGTCTTGGTGATGGGCGGGCAGTCGAGAATGGCTCTTGCGCTGTCCTCGATGAGTTTTTCATTATCAAAGTCCACCCGGTATGTGGTCTTATGTTTTATGCGGTCCCACAAAGCCTTAAAGTCATCACTTTCAAGAATGGCTTCTCGGGTTCGCACGGTGATGCGCTCATCTGCATTTTTAATGTCCAATTTGCCGGCGAGTTTACGAAGTATGTCTTTAATTGCCTGGGTCTGATCTGCATATTCGTACGGCAGCATCAGCTTGTTTTCTTTCAATGCCGTGCGCAGGCTGTCTTGAACCTTTCCCTTGTTGTCGAGGAACTCATTTTCCTTTAAGAAATTCCAAAGCTGCTCAGACTTCTCGACACCTAAAGGCATGACGACACCGTTTTCGTCGGTGGTAACCAGGGTTGCGAATTGGTGCTTCTCGACAATACCGAAACGAATGCCGGTGTCTTTCTCGATTTCCTTTTGCAGGTTCTCGGCAAACTGCTCATAACTCTCGGTCGCAATAACCGTTAGTGTATTAATATCAAAGCCATGCAGGCGCTGCCCTTTCTGGTTGACGCAAAGCCTCAAACCTCGGCCGATAGTTTGTCGCCGTTCACGTTCCGTACCCATGTCGCGTAGTGCGCATATTTGAAACACGTTCGGGTTATCCCAGCCCTCGCGCAGGGCGGAGTGGGAAAAGATAAATTTCAGCTTCGATTCAAAGCTGAGCAGCTTTTCCTTTTCCTTCATGATTAAGTTGTAGGCGCGTTCCGCATTATCACGGTTGGCTTGGGTATTTTCAGCGGTTTCTGTCCAGCGCTCCTTTTTGTCAATTGAGA
>JAIWDV010000226.1:0-3698 GCA_048632525.1 Bacteroidales bacterium
CCCTGGCCACTTCTTCTACCTTGTCTTTGGTCATAGCGGCCAATCCTACTCCCGTTAGCATGACCTTTTTAATGATATCAAACATAATTTCCTCCTTTCGATGTCTTAAGTATTGTTAAAAGTCTTCAGTTTTCAGCCTAACAAACCTGAGTAGTTACGGTATTTCTCAATTATCTTCGTATAAAACTACTCGCTTTTTTCCACAAATTCAACCCTGATACCCATGCTTTCCACTTTTCGATTTCCAGTGATACATAATTATCAAAAACGGCCGTATCTTTTGGCCAAATGCGGAAGCCGGAAAACGGCCTGTCTATTGCATGCATAGACATTGCTTCAGAAGCATACCGCATCTCCTCCCTGGCGGCAATAATCATGAAATGCAGCCTGTTTAAGATATTTACCTCGCTTGCCCCGGCGTCCATGTCAAGAGAAAGCAGATTCAGATGGGGAAATATTTGTTTAAGTTTTTTCTCCATGCCTCTTCCGGTAATATGATTTGAAATACAACCGAAGGGCTGAAGACAGACTATATTGCCGATCCCTTCATTGAGCATGGCAATCATCTCGGCAGTCAAAAGCCATCCCTCGCCGAACTGGTTGGCCAGGCTGACCACCTCGCCTGTGATTTCAGCCAGATCTTTCAGGTTAAAAGGCTTTCTGTAAAAACGAAATTGCTGCATGACCCTTTCTATCTGATAAAGATGATATCTTGTATAAATATAGATCAGCTTATGTTTGAGGCTGTCAACAATAGAATGTTTAAAAAACGCCTTTTGATCAAAATCTTCATTAACAAACCTCTGGGCAAAAAAGTTCTGCAAGCATGGGAGCACCACTTCCACCCCCTGTTCAGAAAGCCACTCTATGATGTTTCCATTGGAAAAAAAGTTATATTTTACAAATATCTCGCCCACCACTCCTATTCTGGGAATCGGTAGATCCGAGACTTTAACATTATTAAAGTCTGCTACCGCCTTTTCCAGCAGGTTAAGAAGGTAATGATAATCCGCCCTCTCAATACCTGTCTCCATTTCCGAAAGATATTTGGCGTGCAAGGCCTTTGAGTCGCCCCGGTTATCCTCCCTCACTACAGTGGACAGGTACATCTGAATCAAAGGATCAGTGAAAATTATGCACAGAGCCATCCGTTTGATCAGTTCCTTTTTATCGATAATAAATCCAGGTTGAGGATTGATATCTTCATTAGATAGGGCAATTATCGGAACATCTTCCAGCCCTGCATCAGTTAGTCCTTTCCTGATAAGCGAAACATAAGAGGATGCCCGGCACTGGCCGCCGGTCTGGGTTAAGAATATTGATGTCTTCTTCGGATCATATTGACCGGATTGAAATGCCTTGATTATGTCCCCTGCAACAAGAACTGCCGGATAGCACATATCGTTATTAATATTTTTAAGGCCATATTCCACAGAGGCCTTATCCTGGGGGGAAGCACATCCAACCTGTAGCCCAGCGGCTTAAACACAGCAGGAAGAAGCGAAGAATAGAATGGAGAAAAAAAAGGAGCGATAAGAGTTCTCTCCCTGTCTTTTGGCATGAAAACGCGGTTTGTTTTTTTTCGATCTTTTTTACGCACCTGGGGCTGCCCGGTAGTGCGCCATGGTTTCCACCACGCCGTCATCCAGGCCAAAGGCAGCCTTGATCAGGTCTTCACCGTAACCGGTTGCGGCTGTCCTGATAATACGCGGCCGGAAGCCGGCATTAATGAATTTTTTTCTGAATTCAGACAATCCCTCTTTTACCGCCTGGATAGGATTGCCATTATTGGGCTGATAATAACCGGTAACAAATCTTTCCTGAGCATCAGCAAGAACAAGCTTTGTAGTAGTAGAGCCGGAATCTATACCCAGGAAAAGGTCTTTGTCTTTTACCTGGTCCAGACTGACCCTGGGCACCAGACCCTTAAGATGCTTTTCCTGCCATGATTCAAATTCTGCTTTACTTCCAAAAAGGGGCGGAAGCCTCTTGGAAGCCTGGTTTGCCTTTCCGAGACATTTGGTTTTAGACAATAACGATAAGTCTTTAAGTTTTATCTGATGCGGTTTATTATCATGTGCCAGCGCCGCTCCCATGGCAGGGATGAGTTCAGGCCGGTCAGGAATAATCAGGTCGCCTGAATTTTTTATCGCCAGAACTTTACCAAACGCCCGCCTTAGCTCTGGATAAAAACTCAACGGGCCGCCGCCAAGGAGTATCTTGCTTTTGATGTCGCGGCCCCGCGAAAGAGCAGTTATCACCTGAAGGGCGACTGAGTGAAATACAGAAGCAGCTACATCTTCCCTGGAAACATCCCGGCTCAACAAGGCCTGAATGTCTGTCTTGGCAAAAACACCGCACCGGGAAGCAATGGGATAAATGGATACAGCCTTTTCAGCCAGCGCATTAAATTTAGAGACAGGCACATTTAATAGCACAGCCATCTGATCAATAAATGCCCCTGTTCCCCCGGCGCAACTGCCGTTCATCCTCATGTCAGGACGAAAATGATCATCAAAAAAGATGATTTTAGAATCTTCTCCTCCTATCTCGATAAAGGTTCTGACTTCAGGATAGACATCCTTTATGAAGCGTGCTGAAGCCACCACCTCCTGGATGAACGGGAGATTATATGTCTCGGCAAGCCCCATGCCTGCTGAACCTGTCACTGTCAACTCGACCGGGATATTGCCCAGCTCGTCCAGTGCTTCCTGCAAAATTTCTTGAACCGTTTCCACGGTCTTTGCCTGGTGGCGTCTATAGCGCGAAAAAAGCATCTCGCCATCAGCATCGCATATCACGACCTTGGCTGTTGTAGAGCCAATATCAACACCGGCAAGATAAGTATTTTCCATCCCTGTCATCCTTCCCCTTTGAGCCTTGAGCTTTCACCTTTCACCTTTGAGCTTCTTATATAATCTCGCGTAGAACAAAATGTATCCACCAAAGAAACAATAAGAGATTCCTTATAAAACGGAGGAATAATCGTAAGCGGCCACATGTGTTTTTTGATAATGTCCTCTTCTTTTTTGGAAAGAGAGGTTATTTTGCGCGCATTTTTCAGAGAAATATTGTGGTGCCTGAACCCGTGAAGCCTTGGCCCCTCGCGCAGCCAGTCGTAAAAAAAGAGATCATGCAGCAAAGCTCCACGCACTATTGCCCTGCAATCCAGAGAAAGCCGTTTCCCCCAGAGAAAACTCAGCCATGCTACTTCCTTTACATGATCCAGTCTGGTCTTGCCCCTGTGGTGGTTGTATTGCGACAGGGCTTTTACGGTTGGATTGTCAAGTAATGGGGCCGCTGTCTCTAAGAACTCAGTCTCTATCGCAGCCTCTTCTTTTTTTGTCCATTTATTTGCAAACAGAAATTGCCTCACAGACAATACTGCAAGATCAATAAACATCATTGAAGCAACCACCCCTGCAAAAAGGATTTTGACACCAGGCGGCAGCCAGGTCAACAAGCTTTGATACGGAGGCAGGAGAAGATATTCAAAGGCAAATGCGAGCAGTATCCAGTAAATGGAGAATTTTAAACATATATGACCTTTGTACTGGAAACGCTGATCCGAATAATCCCACAGCCTGGTATGAAAAAAATATTGCGCATTAAAACCGGAGATCAGTTCAAGGCCTGTTGTGGCCGCAAAATAGACAAAAACCTTGACAAAAAAATTAGCAAGAAAATTAGATTCAAGA
>JAIWDV010000227.1:0-3696 GCA_048632525.1 Bacteroidales bacterium
AATCCCGAATTATGCACTTCAAATATCGAAAAAGGAAATTTTATCTTTAATATTGGTCTATTATCAGACTTTTCCAGGCTGATTTCAGAACCAGTAAGATAGGCTGATTTCAGAACCAGTTTTTAGGAATCATACTGGTTTTTGATTTTAATTTGAACTCCTCTGCCACCCCATGTTAGCGGCCACGCAAAATTGTAGCAAAAATGACCATTTGAAAATGCGTGGTAAAATGTTGCATTTTTCTGGGGCCAGGCCGGGAGATTCTTCCCTCCCGACCAGGCAAACAAGTGATCCCGTTCAGGACTCGATCACATCCTTCATCCTGAAGCTTTTTCCCTCAATCAGCACGGTTTCCGCGTGATGCAGCAGGCGGTCGAGGATAGCCGAGGTCAGGATTGCATCGTTGTTAAATATCTCGGGCCATTGCTTGAAGGCCCGGTTAGTGGAAATAATCATGGCGCCCCGCTCATAGCGATGGCTGATCACCTGGAAGAGCAGATCGGCGCCGCGCTTATCAATGGGCAGATAGCCAAGCTCGTCAAGGATCAACAATGCAGGCTTTAGATATTTTTTGAGCTCCTGCTGGAATCTGCCGGCTTCATGGGCGGCTGACAAGCAGTTAATGACATCAATGGCCGTGGTAAAAAGGACTGAAAAACCTTGAAGGCATGTATCATAGGCCAGAGCAGTGGCCAGATGTGTCTTCCCAAGGCCGACACCGCCAAGGAAAATGACATTGGCCTTTTTCTTGATAAAATCCAGTTTAAAAAGATTCTGCACCTGCAGACGGTTGATCTTTTTAGGCCAGCTCCAGATAAATTGATCCAGGGTTTTGGTGACCGGGAAACGAGCCTGGCGTATACGGCGCTGAGTGGCCCGATCCTGTCTCAGTTCAGCCTCTCCCTCAATAAGGGTGGCAAGATATTTGATGTGCGACCACTCATCCTTTGAGGCCTTGGTTGCAGTCTCTGCGTATTTATCTGCAATACAGGACAGTTTTAAATATTTTAGATGGTCATCAAGATCACCCATAGGCAGACTCAGTTGTTTTGGAGAGTTAGGGTTCATTAGTCATCCTCCTTGCCGGCTTGATAAATACTCATGTCCGGCGGTTCTACATCAATATCGAGTAAATCCTCCCTGCGGGTGAGGTGGAGAGCACCCGGTTCCTTGGGAGTCCGTGCTCTCTGCTCCAAGAGGTTTGCAATATATTCAGACGAAAAGGCCTGAAAGACAAAGGCATCTTCCATTGCTCGGGTCACGGCCTCAGGGCTGTATATCTCACTTAAGGCAACAATTTTACGGACATGGGAAAGTGGATTCATCCTTTTGGCTTCCAGTGCCTGATGATATTCGCTAGCCCGTGACGATAATGTCAAAAAGCGCCTCATGATTAGCTGATCTTTGGCCTTTCGGCGCTGAGCAAGCAGGGGCTTGGGGTGATCCGGATCCTCAAAATCCTTATGGCGGTCATAGCTGCGGTCATGGCGGGCGACGAGCTTTTCCTGGTGATACAGGCAGAGGCGATCCGGATATGCCTTGAGGGTAAGTTGCGTTCCTGCATATTCAGATGGTACCGAATAACTGTTTGTATCCAGACTGACACGAAACTGGGAGGAGGCCCTGACCTGGCTTATGGTGGCAATATCGTAGGGATGAAGCGGCAAGGCCTGTAATCGAGACTTTTCTTCGACGAAGAGTTCCGTGGGCTTCTTTTTGGTTTCACCATGGATCCGGACATTGGCAATGGAATCAAGCCATAGCCTGCATGCCGGATTAATGTGGCTGAAATCCTTGATATCTAAACCACCCAGCAGGTTTTTTTTGACATAACCGACTCCGCTTTCAACAATGCCCTTTTCATTACCCTTCCTGACGTTGCAGGCCGTGATGTCAAAACCGTAATGGCGGGAAAAATCAAGATATTTGGGGTTGAACACCGGTGCCTGGCCGACGATGCGTCTGAGCACCGCGCTTTTGAGATTATCGACCATAATTCGTCCCGGGACTCCGCCGAAAAACTCAAAGGCATGTTGATGGCAGGCCAACCAATGTTCCATGGTCTGTGACACGGTGAATTCGACATACAGCAGCCGGCTGTAGCACAGCACCATCACAAAGAAACTGAGCCGCCGCCTGGTCTCACCCACGTTTACCGAACCAAACGAACCCCAGTCCACCTGGGCGCATTCTCCTGGGGCAAAGGCGAGCTTGAGAAAGGCAGGCGAGCGTTTTGGCCTGATTTTACGGACATAGCGTTTGACCGTGTTATAGCTGCCTTGAAAGCTCATCTCCTGCAGATGCTGAAAAATTTGGGTGGCGGTGTAAGGATGCCTTTCTATCATGCGGCCTATCTCCGCCTTAAAAGGATCAAGAATGCTCGCTTTGCTATACTTCTTTCTGGGACGGTATCGTTCTTCGGTAAGCCATTTGACCACGGTGCGTTGGTCCAGGCCCAATTCCCCGGCAATCTGGGAGGCGTTTAATCCATCCTGTTCATGCAGCTTTTTGATTTTGCAAAAGTTCTCGTAGTCAATCATGAACCGCCCTCCACGATCTGCCTGAAGACCTGGCCGATAGACTGCGGCAGGTCCCCGGATTGATTCCTGGTGACCGGGACGGCGAGTTCAGGTGGAGCCAAATCAAGCACCTGATACAGTGGCTTTCTATAGGCGATCAGCTCGTGTTGGACCAATTCCAGCCTGGCCTGGGCCAGAGTGCATCTGTCCATATTCAGCCGCTGACCGATGGATTGGTCAGAGTAATAGCTCAAACCCTGAGCATCTGAAACAGTGATCAGAAACAGATAGAGGGCAGCAGCGGGATGGCCGCACTTGTCAATGTGGCGATCACGCACCAGGCGGCCGTCAACCCAACTGAATTGTTTAGGAACCTGGCGGATCCGCCCATGGTGAATAGGGATTTTTGCTGGCATAGTCTCCTCCTTGAAAATTTGGGGTTGATGAGTTGAGAATATCTGCCCCTAATTGTTGCAGACTGCGGGTGGTTTTGGCTATGCTATCTTGTAACGCAATCCCGGTTAAATGAGCGATTAAGCCCACTAAAACAGTATGTTGCGTCATTAAGAGATCTTGTAACGCACCTTTCGTTAACTGCTTCACAACATACTGTTTTCCCACGATTTTCTCGTTTGAGTGATCTTGTAACGCATCCGCCCCAGTACCCTTGCGCCGCCAGTACCCTGGATTGTGCTTACGCCATTCTTGGACCCGGCAGACATTTTCCGGGCCGCGAAAGTAATTTTTGTTCTCTCTTTTGGCCAACCAACGGGCCTGAGCAGCGGCCTTGCTTGCCTTCCGGCATTCTGGTTTTCTGCAGTATTCCTGTTTCCGGACGTTGCGTGGGTCTGGTATGAAAAAATCACCACAGTTCCGGCATTTACGCTTTCGGAGTCTTTGTGCCATCGATCATGACCTCCACACGTGGATGATCGACTTACAAGAAGAAATGATGGAAGAAAATCAGAAGAAAATGGAAGAACAAAAGAAGAGAGAAGAAATGATTTTAAATTGTTTTGGGAAGAAAAAGGAGGAAGAAAATAGACAATTTCAGATGGTCAGGTAAGAGGTAATTTCAGGTGGCCGCTGACACCTGCCTGCTCTTATAATCATATCCACATACTTTGTGATTCATAATCCTTGGCAAACTTCACCCTATCCACTCCACTCGATAACA
>JAIWDV010000228.1:0-3693 GCA_048632525.1 Bacteroidales bacterium
GCGATGAAATTGTGCCCATCGACGAGCCGACCCTGCCTGGACAGGTCAGGGATATCAACCGGTATACACTGGGCGCATTCTGTCATCGGCTTGGGGCAGAATCAGTTTACTCGGGCCTGTGTTCGGACGATTTTGACTCCCTGAAAGAAATGGTTGAAAAATCCCTCAGACTTGCGGATACAGTCTGGATATCTGGCGGAAGTTCCGTGGGAACAAAAGATCTTACCCTTAAAATCTTTGAAACAGTAAAGGATTTTGAACTTCTGGTACATGGCATTTCCATCAGCCCCGGTAAACCAACCATCATTGGAAGAGCCGGCTCCATACCAATAATCGGCTTGCCGGGTCATGTGGCTTCGGCCCTGGTAGTGGCGGAGATCTTTTTAACACGACTGATTACAAGGCTTTCAGGCCAGTTAGATTCCTTTGGTGGGCTTCAAACCCAGGTCGAGGCCGAACTGACCCAGAACATTGAATCGGCGAGTGGCCGGGAGGATTATATTCGCGTAAGGCTGTTCAGAGATGGAAAGACCTTGTTTGCCCAACCGGTCTTCGGTAAATCCGGCCTGATTTCAACCCTTGTGGAAGCCGATGGCCTTATCAAAATAGGCATGAATACGGAAGGGCTTTATCAAGGTCAGAAGGTTACGGTAGTGTTTTTGTAAGTATTATTGTTTATTTCGGAGGTACACGGTGAAAAGACAGGTCTATCTCTCAATGAAACCCCTCCAGGAGGCTAAAGAATTATTCTTTTCCCGATTTGGCCGGGATAAACGGACGGATATGGAGACGATCAGTATCGAGGATGCTTTGGGCCGCATCATTGTGGAACCTGTTTTTGCAAAACGATCTTGTCCCTCTTTTCATTCCGCAGCCATGGACGGCATCGCTGTCCGGGCAGAAGAGACATATGGGACGACGGAAAAATATCCCAGGACCCTGAAGGTCGGCCGTGACGCCGTGTGGATAAACACGGGTCAGCCCCTCCCTGAGTCATTTAATGCGGTGATCATGGTGGAGAAAATCCATCAGTTGGATAAAAATCACCTGGAAATCCGGTCCTCTGCCTATCCCTGGCAACATGTCCGAAAGGTGGGTGAGGATATAGTGGCAACCCAGCTACTCCTTGCGCAAAACCACAGAATCCGCCCATTTGACGTGGGGGCGCTCGTCGGCGCTGGTGTTTTTTCAATCAAAGTCTGGCAAAAACCCCGTGTGGCAATTATCCCGACAGGCACAGAGCTGATCCACTATAGGGATGTTGAAGAGAAAGACACCTTAAAACAAAACGAGATTATTGAATACAATTCTTTGGTGCTGGCAGGACTTGTTCGGGAGTGCGATGGTATTCCGATAGTTTATGGTATTGTGCCGGATGTTGAGGAAAACATACGAGAGGCCTTGAAAAAAGCCATTGAATCCGAAGCCCATGTGGTCATTATCAACGCAGGGTCCTCTGCAGGGAGCAAAGACTTTACAGCCAGTATCATCAATGAAATGGGGGAGGTGCTGGTGCATGGTGTCGGGATGATGCCGGGGAAACCCACCATATTGGGTATAGTGAAGGACAAGCCTGTTGTCGGTAATCCCGGGTATGCTGTTTCTTCAACGCTTTCCTTCGAGCAGTTTGTAAAACCCCTCCTTTACAGCCTTCAGGGTCAGCAACCCCCTAAACCTCACACCGTTAAGGTACAGCCATCCCGGGATATCCCATCCAAGCTGGGAATAGAGGAGTTTTTGCGGGTTAATATCGGCAAGGTGGGCCCGAAATTTGTTGCCACGCCACTGCCAAGGGCCGCCGGCTCTATAACTACTCTTACAAGAGCCGAAGGCATTATCCGTATCCCGGCATTGTCAGAGGGCATCTCGCAAAACGAGGAAATCGAGGCAGAACTCCTTGTGGAGGAGGAAGACCTCCTTAATACCGTTGTCATTATCGGAAGTCACGATATTAACATCGATATCCTGGCGGACGAGATCCGCCGGCAAGGACATAATATTCGCATTTCATCCGGAAATGTGGGCAGCCTTGGCGGTTTGATCGCCCTCAAGAAGGGGTCTTGCCACATGGCAGGTTCGCACCTTTTGGATACGGAGACCGGGGAATACAATATTTCCTACATCAAAAGATATTTGAAAGGAGTGCGCATCAGTCTGTTTCACTTAGTTTTGAGGGACCAGGGCCTTATTGTGGCCAAGGGTAATCCAAAGGGCATTAAGGGTATAGAAGACCTGGCCGGGAGTGATATTGTCTTTGTCAACCGTCAGGCAGGGTCAGGGACCCGAGTCCTTTTTGATTACAAATTAGGTCAACTTGGCATAGAGCCCAAAGCTATCAAAGGGTATGACCACGATGAATTCACTCATATGGCAGTGGCGGTTGATGTCCTGAGTGGTGCGGCCGATTGCGGAATGGGCATCTTTGCAGCGGCCAGGGCGTTAGACTTGGACTTTGTTTCAATGGTGAGAGAACAGTACGACCTGGTAATCCCGAGCGCAATGGTGGAACAGCCCAATATTAAGGTGGTATTGGACACGATACGGTCCCGGCATTTCCGGGAACGGGTAGCTGCCTTAGGTGGATATGATCCTTCTAAAAGTGGAGAACTGTGGAGGGAGATAGGGGAGTAAAATATGGTACCGCTTAGATTGAGATCAAGACAATGGATTGTTGATGAGTATGGCCGCATAATTATGGGTGAAGGACGAAAACAGATACTGGAAACCATCGAAAAAACAGGGTCTATAAACCAGACAGCCAAGGTAATGAAGATGTCCTACAAGGGTGCGTGGGGTAAAATTAAGGCAACTGAAAAGTACTTGAAAGCAAACATTGTGCATGCGGACCGCAAAGAGGGCACCCGTCTGACTAAGGAAGGAAAAGAGCTCCTGAAAAAATATAGCCTTTTGAAAAAAAAATGTGTAGAGGAAGATAACAGGATTTTCAGCAAGATATTTGATAAGGAAGAGAATTGTTGAGCAGAAACAGTACGCAAATCGGGGTGACCCCTGAAAATGAATTCAAAAACTAATAAACCGCCCATCATCTCTGTTGTAGGCCTGTCCGGGACCGGGAAAACCACCCTCCTTGAAAGGCTGATCCCGGAACTAACCCGGCGCGGTTTCAGGGTGGGAACCGTCAAGCATCACAGACACAGATTTGAAATGGATCGACCTGGTAAAGATAGTTGGCGGCATAAGCATGCGGGGGCTTCGGTGACCATTGTCTCGTCCCCGTACCACATAGGAATGATCATGGATGTAGACCATGATCACCGGCCGGACGAACTGACGCCTCTTCTTTGCAGTGTTGACATCATTTTGACCGAAGGGTATAAACAGGATTATAATCCTAAAATAGAGGTTTTTAGGCCAAAGGCAGGTGGCGGCGAACCGATCTTAAAGGGTGACGCGCATTTAGTGGCCTTAGTGAGTGATGCTAAAGTTGATCTTGATGTCCCTAAATTTTCGACTGATGATATTGAGGCGTTGGCCGATTTTTTAATTGACAACTTCAATCTTACCCCGACTGCATTAACTCAGCATCTGGAAGCCGCATCATGACAAATTCCAGTAGCATCTGAGGCAGTTTCAAAATGTTTCCCGCTTACAGCGGGATTCAAGATCAAGGAAGGCGAAAATTTAAACCACAGGAATACATTGAGTATTTCGAGGATTAAAATTTGAGCCTGA
>JAIWDV010000229.1:0-3690 GCA_048632525.1 Bacteroidales bacterium
GCTCTTCCGATCTTGGCCAGAATCACAACGGGGGCGCCATAAGATTGCTCTTTCTTTGTGCGCAACTGCCTGATCCTGACACCTACGACACGCGCGTCGTCGATGATCAGATCCTTGACTTCAGTGTTCCAGATAAATCGTATGTTGGGATTCTTGACACATTCCCGATAGATCGGGCCAACCAAGCCCAATCCGCGTCCTTGTATGTTATGGAAGCGGGGAACGCTGTTTCCGGGGAGTTGCCAGAGTTCCTCGAATACCACTCCCATCGCAATAAGCCATTCATAGATCTCGCTCACTGAATTGTTGATGTAATAGCGAACCCATTCAGTGTTCACGTTCTCGCCCCATTCTATGAAGTCCTTGTAAGCCAGTTTCGGGTTATCCTTGATTCCAAAGGACCGCTGAACCGGCGAGCCAATCAGGCAAACGCCGCCGTGCGACATCACCCCAATCCCGCCGAAGACCGAAAACATATCGATCACCGTGACTTTGGCGCCGCCTCGGCCCGCTTCCAGTGCGGCCGACAGTCCGGATATCCCCGCCCCGACGACCAACACATCTGCGTCCAGCGCGGCCGCTTGTTGGGCATGTCCGCCATTATTGAACGCAATTCCAACTATGATTGAAAATAAAGTAACGACAAATCCGAATTTCTTACACGTTTTCCCCATCGCGCCATTCCTCACCTGTGGATCAAGAATCATCATGTGTCCTCAGACGCTATATTCAACAATCATAACTTACATTTGATTTCTATAGCATTTTTGTAGTTGTCTGTATCAATTACCGGATTCCCGGTCAATGTTATTGTCACTGTTCCATAAATTTCAGCATACTCACATGCCCCTCCACAATATGATATGATGCCTGGATTGTTATTGCAGCTTGACTTCATTCCAGATGTTGAGGTGGTATCATAACCTATTGATATTATAAAATAGTTCATATAATAATAAGAAAATCTGGCATCCTTCATTTTCCAGTTTACACTTTTTAGAGGTTGGTTCTTACCTGGTTCCCATGCTCCAGCGTGGGAACCCATATGGTATGCATTCCCACGCTGGAGCATGGGAATGAGAAACGAGAAACGTTAAAACTGTAAACTACTTTTTGGGCTTGCTGAAAGATGTCGAAAATCTTCTATTAAGTTCACCTCTTTTTTTCAATCATTGTATCCCGCCCGGGCAACCAACTTAAAGCGGGACACTTTCCGCCATTTTGGCTCTATGGTAATTTCACAATCAAGCAAAATCTAAGGAGTTGCTAACTGATTTAATTTACAGGCTGTCCCGCCTTACGTTGGTAGCCTCCCGCCCGTTAATACTACAATATGATATATAATTATTTGAATTGTTCTAAAATACTATGTAATTTAATTCATAATTTCTATGTAATTTACCCCACAATTACATATATTTTTCTATGAATTGGCATGGCTATCATTGCCGGATAATTGGACAACTATTTGATATTATTGTTATTGCTCCATATCTATCTGATTCATTGATAATTTTGCATAATTCTTGCTTACAATAAATTATACATATTTAAACATCCATGCTAAAGCCAAACCTGTTGTGAAACAGGGACGGAAAGCCACGGGTCTTGATCAGAAAGCCGGGTTGCCTTGGAAGGTATTCCGGCTTTTTTATTTGGCTGGCACAATTACAGGGAGGTGCATCGAAGGGAGGTGATATCACGAGACAGGTTGAATGTGAGGAAGTCACTGTGCATCTGAGTAACGCACATGGATGGCTGAAGGATGACGACCTTTTTTTTGATGACACTGATCGTATTGTTCAGGATCGGTCGATCTCAGAGATTGGCCAAAAGGCGGTATTTTCCAAAGGTCTCGAAAGGCAACAGGGTTGTTTTGTTAATGATCTTTGGAAAGAATTTCTTCCTACGATCCTGGAGATCGTTAATTTCAATTTTTCGAGGAGGATACAGATGAAAAAGAAATACACGCAAATTCTCAATTTTTCGACTTTACTGGTATGCATTGTTTTTTTCATGGGTGCAGTAGTAACAGCTCCAGCACCGTCATGGGGATTGCAACCCGATGAGGTTGTGCATTCGTCGGACAAAGGGGTAAAGCCAATACTCGGTCACCGCTTTGCCGGTACTTTTTTTGTTAGTGAAGGCACCAGCATCTGGAGGATCATCACACTCACAGCTGACGGAAACTGGTTTAGCATTGCCTCAAATCAAACCAGCATCGGTTTGAATCCTGATATGGGTTACACTGACCAGCAAGGCGTCTGGAAAAGAACCGGCAATAGGGAGATTACCGCCCAGGTACTCAACTTCGGTTTCTCTCCAGCGAACGACAGTCATGTTGGCAACTCCGTGGCTCATTATGAGGTGACATTCAGTCGTGATTTCAATTCATTAACCGGTCAATATGACGGGAGAGTGTACCCCGAGGACCAGAATCCTCTCGACCCGGAAAATCCGGATGATTACATCCATTTCGAAGGCACTATCGAAGGTACGCGGGTAAGGGTTGATCAACCTTAGACCTGTTGGAGCAGTCAATAACCTGCTACATAGGTTTTGATCCCACAGCTCCGAGTTTTCATGTGGGGGGGAGATAGGGACGTCCCGCGTTCCGCACTTTTTGAACTCGTCAGGCTGTAGTGACATTTAGCGAAGCAGTCCGAAGGAAAATGTCACGCTTGACGAGTATGCCTCGTATACCTACAAAGTAAAGTACTTGACGATGATTTTGCTCCAGCTCAATAAGCCCTATATATGATTATCAAAGCTTGAGAATTGGTGTCAAAGCACATTTCAGCGGTAGTATCCACTACCGACAACCCATCCGAATGGTTTAAACAGAAACACGTATGATCTCTTGGGTTGAGTTGTGGTCTGTCCCTTCTTAGGAAACCAGTACTCGACATACCCGCCACCGGCTTTGCCTTTTGCCAGGAATTCCTTTATGTAGAACGTGCCCTGTTGGTCCTTGTCCTCAAGCCGATTCTTTCCTTCCACATCTTTTCGGCCGTACAAAACCACATTGACGCCTTCCGTCGTATCTGCCCAGAAATATCCTTCGGTACCGTACCTAAGTTCCCGCAGAAGATCGGCACCAAGCTTCTTTGCCTGCTCAAGGGTCATTTCCCCCTGTTGATGTTTTGTAAAGATTGCCTGAAGCATGCTGATCGCTGTTTCGACCTCACTCTTGATCAGCAGGTCCTGAGCCGACGAATTTTCCAGTTTTCCAGCCTGTGCACCAGCAGGCAGACACAAAAACGCCACATTCAGAAGAACCACAAGTACTGTCATCAATGCCCTTTTCATACTTCCTCCTCCTTTATTGTTGAGTTGTTCAATGCCTAACGTATAGAGTTTTATCCATTGTCCCGCAGTACAAGAATGCTGGAAAGCCCAGTTTGGCAGAAACAGTTTGAAAAGCTCGGACGATACGTTTAATCAGCGGGATGATGGATAAAACTTTGTTGTGCGTGGACATGCGGGACGTCCATAAATAAGTAAATAACTGCTATAGCAACTGATAGTTATACTCTTTAGCGATCTTTTCTCCTCTATTTACAGCATATCCTACTCCTGGCTGAGTCATTCCTAATTGTTTTGCCAAATCCGTGCAGCTTATTCCCAACTCCCGAACAGCCCAATAGCATAACAAGTCCCTGGCCTCAACTTGAACTTTGCGTCTGCCTT
>JAIWDV010000230.1:0-3669 GCA_048632525.1 Bacteroidales bacterium
CAAAAATCTTCGTTAAAAAATATTTCAAGAGCCTTCTTATGCTTAATATTGTTAAATATATATCAAAACACCTCAAAATTCAACAAAAAAAACACAAAATCTATTTCTCCTTTTCTCTTGACCCCTTATTATTCTTTCCTTATACTTCTGATCCGTTTGGATGCAACAGAAGCAAGTTAGAACATTTCATGATTTGCACATCTTTTTTAATAACTTACGCTCAATATAACACATTTTTTCAGGAGGTCACTTATGGGAAAGGTAGGAATCATAGGGGTCGGACAAAGCGCCTTTGTACGGGGATATCCCGGCTCCATCAGAGAGCTGGCATTCGAGGGATTCAAAGAATGCATGCAGGATGCCCAGATTACCACAAAAGACATCGATGCATCTGTCATATGCTCAGCCCCGGAATATGACAAACAACGCTCGCCTGCTGGTGTATTTGCTGAATATTTCGGTCTAACCCCTCAACCCACATTTTATGTGGAAACATTGTGTTCTTCGAGCAGCACAGGACTGAAGCTGGCATACTCACTGATAAAGTCGGGGCTTCATGATGTAATAGCGGTTATCGGTTTCCAAAAAATGTCAGAGATTTCCTCGGCAGAATCACAGGAGAGGATGGGCCGTGGCGCTGATATCCAGTGGGAAAGCCCTTTCGGAACCATGATGCCTGCCTATTATGCCATGTATGCCAGGGCCCACATGGCCGAATATGGAACAACACACGATGACCTGGCCCTTATCAGGGTGAAGGCGGCCACCTATGGTCAGATCAACGAAAAGGCCGTGTATCGCAAACCCGTGACCTTTGAGATGTTCTCAGACCCTGAGAGCCCCATGTCCAATCCGGTTGCAAGCCCCCTTCGTGTGGGAGACTGCTGTGCAAATGCTGACGGAAGTTCCTGCGTCATTGTAGCCAGCGAAGAGAGGGCAAAAGCCTTTTGTAAAAAGCCGGTCTGGATCCTGGGCGTGGGTGCTGCTTCAAATGCGGTAAATATGGCGGGCAGGGACCTTTTTACTGGATTAACCGTAGGCGAGCAGGCCGGAAAGCAGGCATACGAGATGGCGGGGGTTACTCCGAAAGACATCGATGTGGCTGAGGTTCATGACTGCTTCACGATTGCCGAAATGATGGCCTACGAAAATCTGGGTTTCGCAAAGCCTGGAGAAGGAAAAGAACTCATCAAGAGCAAAGAAACTTACAAAGAAGGGAGCATACCGGTTAATGTGGATGGAGGGCTTCTCTCCAAAGGCCACCCCATCGGCGCGACCGGCGGGTCCCAGATCAGAACCATTGTCCTTCAGCTCAGAAATGAGGCAGGCGACATGCAGGTCAAAGACCCGGAGATAGGACTGGTACATAACATAGGCGGCGTGGGGTTATACGGAAACGTCACCATTCTTGGGAGATAATAATATGGGAAAGAAAAAAGAAGTAGATGATCGATTTAAAAAATTCGGAACCGTCAGCTTTACCTCCATCTCGAAAGTCAATGATTTTATCGACTACATGGAGAAGGGAAAGGTCATGTACACCCGGTGCAAGGATTGCGGCCTGGTTTTTTTCCCGCCCAGGGCCGACTGTTATCAGTGTCTTACAAGCAACATGGAATGGCTTGAGGTCTCCGGAAACGGTAAACTCATAAGTTACAGTAAACTGGAATATGCCCCTGTAGGATTCGGGGACGATCTTCCATATTCCATTGCCCTTTTAGACTACGGAGACTATAAGGTATTCGGAAGAATCGCCAGTGATATCCCGGACGAAAAGATACAAGTGGGCATGGAGATGAAAACGGAGGTCAATAACCTGCCTAACGGGCAACTCAACTACGTCTTCCAAAAGGCGTGATTGATCACCGCAGAGCCGCCGAGGACGCAGAGAGTTTACTGATTCTGCCAATTCCTAACCCTGAACACCCAGGATGGCTGGAGATCTGTATCGACA
This sequence comes from Bacteroidales bacterium, assembly GCA_048632525.1. Classification (GTDB taxonomy): domain Bacteria; phylum Desulfobacterota; class DSM-4660; order Desulfatiglandales; family Desulfatiglandaceae; genus 4484-190-2. Next base: position 1,955 of record JAIWDV010000230.1, read on the forward strand.
TAGACCCGGTTGCCCATGAGTCCGTAAGTACCTTCCTGTTTGATCTGGGTTGTACAGGTATTGTTTCAGAAGACCTTCAGGGTCATTCCCTGAAAGCCTATCTACCATTTCAAAAAAATCCCGGGCATACACGGAAGCGAATCAGTGTCTTTCTCCGAAAGCTGAACGAAATATTTCCAGAGATCCCGTCTCCAGAACTAACACTCACCGAGACAGAAGATCAGGATTGGAATCGTAATTGGCGGCGGTTCTTTCATGCCGACCGTGTCACGCCAAATCTCATGATCGTACCCGCCTGGGAACCCATGCCTGATGCTATAGATGGCCATGTGATCAGGATCGACCCCGGTCCTGCCTTCGGCACCGGGCAGCATGCAACGACCAGAATGTGCCTTGAGGCCATGGAAAAAATTCATTTCCCCAAAACATGGACCATGCTCGATGTAGGCACCGGCAGCGGCATTCTGGCAACTTACGGCGCCAAACTTGGGGCCAGCAGGATACTTGCAATTGATATAGACCCTGAAGCGCTTCGCTGGGCTGAACGTAACATCCAAATAAATGATCTGTCAGAATTCATTGACCTTTCCAACACACCCCTTGAACAAGTGAAGGGCACATTTTCTGTGTTGACTGCCAATCTGATCCTTGGAGAAATTCTTAAGCTCTTCCACCGCTTCTCTCACCTTCTGCAACCTGGTGGATGGCTCATTCTCTCAGGCATCCTGGAGGACCAGGTTGAAGAGGTAAAAGGGGCACTTAATGAATACCGCTTCCGTGAAATAGAAATTTTATACCAGGAAGATTGGGCCTGTATGATAGCAAAGAAAAGGTAGTGGTGGAATAAGACATTGAGACGCTTTTTTGTTGAGGAAATAAGGGAAAGCGACGGTACCTGCTCCATTACAGGATCCGAGGCAAAACATATAACAAAAGTCCTGCGAATGAAGACCGGGGATCGTTTTGTTCTCATGGACGGCAAAGGGGCTCGCTTTCAAGTCACCATAGAATCCGCTACACCCCGCGAGGTACAGGTCGTTCTTGGGAAGCCCATTCCGAAGCCTCCCCCTTCGCCAGTGCAAATCATGCTCTGCCAGGCCCTTTTGAAATCACGTCAAATGGATTATCTGATTCAAAAAACCTCGGAATTGGGTGTTGATCGGATTCTCCCTTTCTCTTCCGAACGGACAGTAATCTCGTTAAGAAAGGATAGGACTCTTAGCAAGCTGCGACACTGGCGTGAAATAGCTCAAAATTCAGCAAAGCAGTCTGACAGGAATATTCCTGCTGAAATAGAGACCCTTTCCCCCTTTAAAGAATTGGTAACAAAAGAAAAATGGAAAGATGCCTTAAAAGTCATTTTATGGGAGCAGGAACGATCACAAGACTTGAAGAGCTTGCTGAAGGCATTTTCGCCGGTGGAAAAATTCGTAGGCATGGTGGGGCCTGAAGGCGGTTTTACTCAGGAAGAAATCGGGATCGCCAGGGATGCCGGTTTTGTTCCCGTCTCACTGGGAAACAGGATCCTGAGGTCGGAAACCGCTGCCATCACCATGGTTGCCATTATCCAGTATGAGTGGGGTGACCTGAGCCATAAGCGCTAGGTTGTTTGTGCCCAGGACGGACTGGAAAAAAATGAACATCGAACATCGAACGTCCAACATCGAATGTCGAATGGAAAAAAGCGTGTACCACTAATTAAAAAACCTGAACTA
>JAIWDV010000231.1:0-3658 GCA_048632525.1 Bacteroidales bacterium
TATGCTTAAATAAAGCATTCCTTAATATATCCTGTTGTTCTTGAAGGAATTTGAATAAAGCGTTGTAGACATGTTGCAGCATAAGATAGTTATATTTTTCTGTTTTCTGTTGTTGTATCCTGGATTCAATATCTATGATTTGATTTACCAGGGAGACAGTGGGTGATTGGCCTAATTTCACCACAATCTCCCCTATTCCCTTCTTCTTGGTGACAGTTTCAAGTCTCTCCAAAAGACTATTCAGGGTCTTTTGGTTTGTCCCTTCAAAGAGTTCCTTTTCTACCTTTGAAATACCATCGGTAACATTTTTTACCTTGTCATCTATCAGTGAGGCTATCTTCTCATAAAAGAGGAGTCCTCCTTTTAATCGATCAGCACTCTTTAGGATTATTTCATTACCCTTTTCAGAAAAACTGGCAATCACGTTCTCAATGAACCATGACACTTCCTCAAGCTTCTTTTTCTTTTCAAAGTCCTTGGCAGCACGCTCATGCGTATCATCGATTTTTTCTTTCAGGAATTCGTAGATATTCTCCTGAGAAACACTCGCTTGATTTATGGTTTCAGGGGTTAGTATTGGAATTTCAATTTTGAACCTGTCTAATATATCATCCTCATTCAAGCTGTTCTCAAGAAATGAAGAGATAGCCTTACCCTTTATCTTCTCTCCGTTTTCGTGTGTAACTGGTTTGAGTAAACCCTCAATAAAACGCTTTACTAAATGGAGATGGAATATCTGTGGGAGACAGTCACCCTTGAGACCAGCGACATTCATCGTCATGAGGGCAGTAGGATGCGGATTTCCGGTTTTGCCTTCCCACTCCCGTTCAAGAATGTGCGCTGAATAATTTACCCTGTCACCGTCCAGATAGCTTCCGACCTTTGTTAGCTCGAGGGTTGAGATACACTGGGCAATGGTTGATGCTATGGCCTGGTATTTCAAGGATGTCTCAGCAGAGCCTCCAGAAAATACATACATCCTGTGTGCAATTCTACCATCAAACATCTTCCTGTCTCTTAACCCGTTTTTGCCTGGATATATCAGCCCGTTTCTGCCTGCGATGGCATATTCCCATAACATTGCCGAAGCAACACAATTTCTTTCTACACCGGTTTCCTGCACGTTTTGCAAGCCAAGATAGCCCTCCGAGGTTGCAAGAAAAACCTCAACCCGTATCTTTTTTTCCCTTAACCTGTTTCGTATTCTATATAAAAACGGTATGGTCATGCCGTTACTGACCGAGCCACCCATTCCGGAAATAATTATCAGCTTGATTTTTTTCCCGGGATTTTTTGCCCTGACCTCATCAATTAACCGAAGCGCCTCCCTTGTAATCAACAGATCGTCATACTTATGGAAAGCAACAAACCCAACTGCAGGGACTCCCTTACAGCCGCCCTCGATGTCACGCAATAAATTTATCGGTATGTGGCCTACCGCTTCTTTGAGCTCCTTGTTTTCCTCATTTTCCACATAAATATCCCCATCAAATTCATCTAAATGCTGAAAGTACTCAGATTCACGCTCAATGTCTACACGATCTCTGTGGGGCTGCTCAGTATCAAATGCCAGAAAACTTGCCTTATCTTCTGGTATTCCAAGCCTGTTGAACTCCTCACTCAAAAGCGAAAGAGCATACCTTCCAAAGCCGCCAAAGGTCAGAAAGACCAGAGCTTGATCCTCATAGAATTTATTACTTGCTGATATTAGATTTCTTAACATATTCAGTGTCTCCTTTCCCTTGAGAAGCCTTTAATGTTAGACCCTTATGGGCATCTTTCTTTTTATTTTATTGATAAGAAAAAACAGGATGGTAAAGCAAATCAAAAAAGCTACTAACACCCTCCAGACATAAAATGATGCATAACCCGACTTTTTAAATTCCACTTTAAATTGTGATGGTTGGATTTCCAGAGCGCCAAATTTGGCTTGAGATGGCAAGAGCTCCAGTTTACCCCTGTATGTACCGGGCTTAAGCTTATCAGATTTATCCAATCTAAAATTCAAAACCATCTTTTCCTCTGTGGTATCTATGTCCAAAGGATAGTCTCGCGAAATTTCAGAGGGGTTATCAGGGTCAAACTTGATATGACCAACTATGGAAGGCGCTTCCCCTATTTTATCTGTTTGTATATTCAAAGAGATATTTTTCTCATAAGGCAAATTACTCTTATAAGGGATTGTACCAAAGTCGATACCTCTTATATTTGAGAGCATAATCCTGGGTCTCACCGTCTGGGCAAAATCATTTAAGGCCTTCTCTAATGACAGGCGATTGAAATCGGTCAGGTCCACAATATGTCCGCCCTTCCCAATGTTCTTTACAAGAGATTTTGCATCATCAAAAGCATCCCACTTTAAAACACCTAACCAGATGTTCAATCCATTATCCTTCCCGGAAAGCGAGATCTTTTTAAAATTCTTTGCATCCCTCGCTTTTGTTGCATCTATCCTTTTTTTTGGCCATTTGGGAGAATACGGTTCGGACTTTCCATCCGTGAATACGTAAAGTGCATTCGTATGGAAAAACTTACTATATTTGTTCGTAAGATCAATGGCCTGAACAATCGCTTCGGAAATAAATGTTAAACTGCCACTACGCTTATTCATCTGTTTTAATTTCTCTTTTATTGGGAGAATATCGTCTTCAGTCTGATAAAGCGCGGTTGCTTCCAGTCTCACTTTTTCATCAAAAGAGAAAATCGTAATCCTGTCTCCAGTCTTTATTATCTTTTTTTTGGGATCGGCAAATTCATTTGTTATCTTCTGTGTAATCAACTCTAATAGATCCCTCTGCCCTTTCATCTTCATACTTCCACTTGTATCTATACAAAACACCCAGTGAACATTTGGTGAATAGTCTTTGCTCAAGCAATCAGTACTTGCGAGGCAAAAGAAAACCATGGATAGAGTAAATACAAGAGCCGCTATTCTATACTTGCTTGCATACATCTCAATCCCTCCATAATATTTTGAACGACCCCATTCTTAAGAAAACTAAGACACATCTGAATTCCCTATGTTTTTCGATCACCATCAGATCTCTTCTTCGACGGTTTCACAACACTCCACACCTCATTATCACTGCCCACAAAGAAACGGGCAAAGTGAATGAAACGCTTTTGTTAGGCACAAAGCATGCCACCGAAAGGTCTTCTGATATTGTGTTTTATTTTATCTATGAATTATAGGCGGTTATTGAAGGTTTTCATTAGTCGAACATGATACAATTGAAATCCGGTACGGCTGATGTGTTGCGTCAATATGGTATATTGCGCTTGTGCTTTTTTAGATTATTCATAGGGCAATTCAGCAGCTTAAGCCTCAAACGCCAAAATGACGTGCCGTATGTCATCTTGGCTTGATTGCTGCCCGGTTATTTCGTTATTTTCTTTTAGGGGGAAATATATTGAAGAGACTGAAATACACACTCTTACCCAATCAATATATAGCCAAACTGGCCTTCTACTTAGCGTGATGCATAGTTATTGATTTCAAATTTTTAGAAAATTTATAAAAATGTCTTGACATGAATTAAATTTTAGACTTAATTAGACCCTTCTGTTTTTCTTAGATTTCTCTAATTTGTCAAAATCCATTCTTACGGGTATATTTTTGTCTACTTTATATTAGAAATTTCTAACTTTTTATATCGGG
>JAIWDV010000232.1:0-3647 GCA_048632525.1 Bacteroidales bacterium
GAACCCCGCAAAAACGAAAAAATATAAAATGGACATATAATAAAGAGGTGAAAAACATGACACTTGAAAGAAAAATAGCAAAACTGTTCAAACTTACAGATGAAAACTGGATGAAACACGCAAACCCCTGGAGTGTATGGACGAGATATTCAGTATTGCCTATAATTGTTTTAGCTTTTTGGAGTAGGGTTTGGATCGGATGGTGGTCTCTTATACCAGCAGTAATATCATTAGCTTGGATGTTTTTTAACCCCGTAGTCTTTAAAAAAGCTAAGTCGACAAAAAACTGGGCATCAAAATCGGTTTTAGGAGAACGGGTGTGGCTGAACAGAGATAAAATAGAGGTTCCAAAACATCACAAAACTTTACCTAAAATCCTTAATGGTATTTCTTCAGTAGGGATGATATTGTCGATTTGGGGAATAGTCGTACTGTCTATATGGCCGGCAATACTGGGCATATCGTTAGCATATTTGGGGAAAAGTTGGTTCCTAGATAGAATGGTTTGGCTATATGAAGATATGAAACATTTGCCCGAATATGAAAAATGGTTATATTAATTTCTAAAAAACAAGTAGGGTTCGGAACTCTGCGGTTGCGAAGCAACCTTGCCCTTCGCATACCCGCCGGGTGTTATCTGCCATTCCCTGTATGGGCGTGAATAAAGGAGGAGTTATTGGCATCACAGTTAATCAAAGAATTTCCCAGTAAACGAGTCTCCGCACGATATGATGTTATGAGAAAAGCGTGGGAAGAAACAAGTTGGCAAATAGGAGGGACAACTTCATGATAATGAAATCAAAAGCAATGACATGGGCATGGATTCTCATGCTTATCCAGGGGTTTGTGATGCTTATTTTTAAACAAAAAAGAATATAGTGGGCCGCCAGACCTTTCACATCAAGTTCTACGGTGGAATGTAGGTGAGTCTCAACCCTTTTATTGCTTTTCTGAAAACACTTAGCTAATGCTGTGACCTTAATTTAACACAGTAGTTCAAATAGATAACATTCATTGGAGCATAGACATGAGAAACGAAAAGAATAGCACTGAAAGCAAAGTGCCCGACATGGACACCTACGCACACAAGCTGTATCTGTCCGATTTCTTGAGAGCGCCGATCATTCGTTCGGCGATCCAGGCACTGCAACTTCCTTCGGGGAGCCGAGGCCTGGATGCAGGATGTGGGATTGGCAGTCATACTTTGTTGTTGGCAGAGGCAGTAGGACCAGGTGGGCATGTCACTGGCCTTGATTTGTCCCCCGAGTTTCTGGTTCATGCAAGGGAAATAGCAAATAAGTCCAGCCTGTCGGAACAAGTTTCCTTTCTGGAAGGAGACGTGAACAAACTTCCCTTCGACGATGACACCTTTGATTGGGTATGGAGTGTGGACTGCGTGGGATATGCGCCTCTAGAACCTCTGCCGTTAGTGAAGGAACTTGCACGGGTGGTAAAGCCAGGTGGCAGCGTGGCAATCCTTGGCTGGTCTTCTCAACAACTGCTTCCGGGGTATCCTCTGTTGGAAGCCCGGCTGAACGCGACCTCATTGGGGATTGCACCTTTCGTTAAGGGTAAGAGGCCGGAGTTGCACTTCTTGCGCGCACTGGGTTGGTTCTGTGATGCGGGTCTGGAGGAACCCACAGCCCAAACCTTTGTAGGCGACTTTCATGCACCGCTAAGTGATGATGTCCGCAGCGCTTTAATGTCTCTCTTTCAGATGCGCTGGGGGGAGCCAAAGTCAGAGGTGACACGGGAGGATTGGACAGAATTTCAGCGGCTCTGTCAACCAGGGTCACCTGATTTTATCTTGAATCTTCCGGATTACTATGCCTTCTTTACCTATTCGATGTTCCGAGGCAAGGTCGTCAAATGAACTTGGCGGCGGCGGCTGATCTCGATCGAGCGTTTGGTGAACAAAATATGAGGCAGAGGAAATGAGCAATAGAGTTAAAACCAGAACGGGTAAGGAAAAGGAAAAAATGCTAGATAGTAATACTTTATATACAAAGAATAAATATATCTTTGAGGAGATGATAATATGTTGGATTCACGCCAATCGAAGCCCAGAGGCTTGCTCTGGCTGATGTTTAAGTTGCCAGTGTATATCTATCGTCTGCGTCTAGGCTGGCTGCTCGGTCATCGTTTTCTCATGCTGACTCACCAAGGTCGCAAGACGGGCAAAATTCGACATACCGTGCTCGAAGTGATTCGCTACGACAAGTCTGGGCGCCGAGCGCTCGCCGCATCCTTTCGTATCGTTTCCTTTTGTCCGAAAGACCGGACGGCGAAGCTATGACACACGCCATTGTGTTAGGAGGGGAAAAACATGAATATAATGATTTCCCTAAATTCGTCTATCGCTTCTATTTACGAGACGCTATATGGCATTGCATCGAAAGTTATTTATACGCCCTCATCTATTCAAAAGTCATGATGAGAAAAATGATTGTAAAGTTTCAGTTAAAGGGGGATATAAGCGAACCAAGTTCGGAAATCCCAAAGTTATACGCAATCGGCTTAGGCGGTGAGAAAATATGGCAGAAGAAATTTCATTAGAGGAATACAAAAAGGCGTATAGGGAAATAGTGTCTGAGGAGGAGAAAATAGGCTTTTCAGTTCATCTGGTAGTGTACGTGCTGGTTAACGCTATGTTGATAGCCATTAACTTCATATCTTCTCCCGAGGATATCTGGTTCTTTTATCCCCTCTTCGGTTGGGGAATAGGTATATCAATACACTATCTATTTGGTGTTCACTGGATACAGAAAGAGCTTACGGAAAAGGAAGCGAAAGCAGAATATAAAGCGAGGGAAGCTAAAAGGGAATAGTGACTCCTCTTTGCCGACAGCGTATAACAGAGCGTATCTGGCTACGGTGCTTTGCACCTTCGCCAAAATTCCCCTTCGGGAAACTTCAGATACGCTCGTGATGTCAACAAGCGTTAAATTTTTCAGGTTCTCGCTTTTAGCAGCACCTTAAAAATCTTTCATCCTTGGCCCAAGTATACTGGTAAAAATATTTGTAATAGTTCGAGTTCTTAGCTCATAGTTATTCTTGTTCACTAATTCTTCGGACAGGACAGCCCAACCTTCGTTCCCCTCATCATTGGCGCTCGCAAAGACAAAGAATTTTACAATGTGCAGCTAAACCTATTCTTTTGGTAAAGCTTTTCTTTCCACGAAAAGGTTTTTGGTCGCAAAATGACACCTTTTTATCCTTGAAAGACATAAATAAACTCAATGACCCGAAAACTAAAGCTGGGAATTGCTGTGGGGATTATATGCCTGCTTATATGCTCGGCTGGTGCTTTAACCTATGCAGGCATCTCACCTCAGCCTCTGCTGTCGGATAGCCTTAATAGCTTATGGTTTGATGGAGCTCAATCTTGTGACTGGATAACTCCTGAGAGACCTTTTTCAGTTCGTCTTTAAGGGAATCAATCGATTCCATAGATCTTTCGTAATTTGTTAATGGCCTTTCTTATCCCTTTCGCCCCTAAGCCGGACCTGTAGATCTCTTCCACCTGCTCACGAAACTTGACGTTCTGAGACTCAAGCTTTTTTTCATCCAGTCTCTCTCGTGCACGTCTTAGATAACTTTTTGTATCAACATTGTAACGTATCATTTTTTTGGTTTACGCCATATAG
>JAIWDV010000233.1:0-3639 GCA_048632525.1 Bacteroidales bacterium
AATCACAAGAGAAAGGAGTGGCAAAATGAGAAAAAAAGCTATCAAGTATCGATGGGTGACTCTGGGAGCGTTTTCCTTCTTGCTCCTGGTATTGGGAGTGGCTTTTGCCCAAGACATGGTAAAGAGCAGTTACAGCCCCGTGGTTATTAAAGAACCCTTTGCAAAGACCATGGCCCGCATGAAGGCTGCCAAAGCCGAAGTGATGCAACGCCAGATGGATTTACTGAATGAACGATATGACTTAAGCAATCGGCCTGCCAAGGATGTGATGATGTCTGGAGGAATAAAGGCCGTCCAGGAAGGTGTCCGGGCCAAACTGCCAGAGGGCATGACCTGGCAAGAACTGGCCGGGATGACGCCTGAAGAGATTCGAGAAAAGGACCTTTGGCCCAAAGGGTTCTTCCCTCTCCCACATCCGAATCATCCGGAAGGTGGCATGGTCTTCCCCAAGTTCCATATCGAGGAGATCGAAAAACAGGAAAGACGGGACCTCACCCGGTTCGACCTGGATCTCGACCTGCCGGATAATCTATTGCCTGAGTTTCCTCCGCCCATCTATTTGACGACCAGGCCCGACCTCGGGGATGTATCCCAGGGGAAGGTAGTCACCATTATGAATTACTTTGAACTGTTCAATGGAATCCTGAATCCCAAGCAGATCGAGGGTCTCAGGTTGCTTGTTACACCTTTTCCCCAGCAGCAGTTTAACCAGACCAATGACCGTCGTTCCGAGCTTCCCAGCAGGGGTGTTACATGCTTCGACTGCCATGTCAATGGGCATACCAATGCCGCTACTCATCTGGTAGGAGATATCCGCCCTCAAGAGTTCAGGCACCGGTTGGACATTCCAACGCTTCGTGGGGTAAATATCCAGCGTTTGTTCGGCTCTCAACGCGCCTTGAAGACCATAGAGGACTTTACAGAATTTGAGCAGCGGGCCGCCTATTTTGACGGTGATCCGGTGATTGCCACAAAAAAGGGTGCTAACATCCTGGAACGCGGGAGCCAGGCCCATTTCATGGCCGAATTCCAGTCAATCCTTGACTTTCCACCAGCCCCAAAGCTGAACATTTATGGTAAGTTGGACGAGAAAAAGGCCTCCGAGTCAGGACTGCGGGGACAAGAGCTTTTCTTCAACAAAGCTAAATGTGCTGTATGCCACCCTGCTCCTTATTATACGGATAATCTCATGCACAATCTGAGGACAGAACGTTTTTACAACCCCCGTATGATCAATGGACGGATGGCCTCGGCAGATGGGCCTATTAAGACCTTTCCCCTGCGAGGCATCAAGGATTCGCCACCTTACCTCCACGACGGCCGGCTGTTGACCCTGGAAGATACAGTGGAATTCTTTAACTTGATTCAAGAACTCAAATTAACAGAGCAAGAAAAAAAGGATCTGGTGGCCTTCATGCGGGATCTTTAATTGCCTGAAGTGGCGGAGGTCGGAGGCCTCTGGGTGAGGCTTACAAAAAAAGCCCGAATAAAAGGATATGGAAAAATATTACGAGGAGAGATTTAAGGCACAGCGTCGTCTGGCGGAGAAAATTGCTCCGTTGATGGAGATCAACGACATTCTCGAAAAGATAAGGGATGAGCTTCGGGAGACGATTTCCTCCGCCATGGAGGCTCGGATCCTGCTGCTTGACCCCGACGCCAAAAAGTATACACGCCCCCTTCAATGTATCCTTTATGACAGACCAGTCAACTGCATTTCCTGCAAAAGGAGCCGTCCGGTCATTCAAAAGGCCATGGAAAAGAGAAAGGCGGTGGTAGTTCCTCAAGGCGATCCCATTGAGCGGAAGGACGGTTCCCTGGTTGAAATCGGACCGGAGGCAGCAGTGCCTGCGTTTGTTGGTGATGAAATCCTGGTGGTGCTGAGTGTGGTTGGAAAACCCGGAACGCGGTTTACCCCCAAAGATTTTTTCTTGCTCGAAGATTTTTCCAAAATCGCGCGAAACGCAATTTTGAGGGCAAAGAAGTACTGGGAGATGAGCGAAGAAAAATTAAGGATCAACAAGAGGCTGACGAATCTTTCAAATTTTGTGCCCAGGACAGTATTAGATATCGTCGAAAAGAACCCGGAGCTCCTGAGTGAAGAGAAAGAAAAAAAAGAAGTGAGCGTTCTGTTTCTTGACCTGGAGGGCTACACCCATCTCAGCGCCACCCTGCCGGAGACCCAAGTCAACGAGATCGTTGAAAGGATGTTTTCCAGGTTTGTCGATCCCATCCATCGTTCGCATGGCGATATCAACGAAACAGCCGGTGATGGCCTGATGGTCATTTTTAAAGAGGGCGATATGAAAACCAACGCCGTTAATTCGGTCAAGGCCGCCTTTGATATCTACGACAGAAACCGCGAGTTTAACAAAGAGCTGACTTCCCATATCAATCCTATCAAGGTCAATATGGGAATTAACTCCGGCACTGCCCTGGTGGGAATGACCCGATTCAGAGGCTCTGCAGGGACACGGATGACCTATACGGCCAGTGGACCCGTGACAAATCTGGCTGCACGCCTGGCCGATTATGCCACAGGAGGCAATATCCTGGTCGGAGAGGAAACCAGACGATTAATTGAGGGGTTATGGCCGATGTATGATTATGGGGTGGCCACACTAAAGGGCATAGGAAAACCCATGAGAATCTATTCGCTTCTCAAAAAGGAGTAAACAAGTAGTGCCTGAACGAAAACCGCCTATCCGCTATTTTCGTTCAGGCACCAACTATCAAATTTCAGCTATAAACTGTATTTTTTGATTACGAAACATTGGTTCAATAATTTTGTGAACACCATGTCCAGGATTAGGTTCCTTATGTATTCTAATCAATTGATATTTTGATAAAAGATTTAGATCCCTGTTAAGACTCACAGATGTACGATTCATTTCATTTACGAGATCTGTAAAAACGATTCTTTTCTTTCCACGTATATATTTGACCAACTTGGTCCTTTCAGGCTTGAGCAAATTCATTAGGTCCTTTGAGTCAACCCATATCGTTTTTTTCCTTGTTACTTTTTTCCTCTCATCAATTTCTTTTGCCGTTTCTTTTGCTGAAGCAAAAAAATCTGATATGCTCCCTTTTTTAATTTCAATAGTCATTTTATAAACTCCTTTATTTCCTTTTCAAATCGTTCAACCAAATCTTGATAGCTGATAAAATTTTCAACCGGCGTAATTTGGCCCAAATAGTGTTTGTGATGATAGTTATGTGTATTGTCGTAGCCAAGAACCCTACCATTATCATCCGCATAAATGAGATGGTTGATATACACTATGCTATATTTTACTATTTTTCCGTCTATATCTTCCCACGCCTCAATTTTGATCAAACCTCCTCCACGCTTTTCTGCAATGGGAAACAGTTCACTTACAACTTTTTGAAATGGTTTTTTCTTTTTGCCTTTCCCTTTTATCATAAAATTATTTTATCAGGTATTTAAAATATTGTAAAGCTGATTATATATAATTATAAAGCGTCCTAAAAAATATAAGTAAATCAATCAACCAAGTGATAATTATGGTCCGTTCAATGGCCTCGCCCGTCTCCACGCATACCTGACGCATGAAACACTGATTCCCAGATCCCCGTGCTTGCCCGCCGTCTGTCTGGCGGGTCTGATAACTGGCTATA